>CAYVPT010000046.1:0-8902 GCA_964453865.1 uncultured Dehalococcoidaceae bacterium | reverse complement strand
GAGAGGGGGATAAAGGGGGTGAGTATGAAAGAATATATATGCAAATAGATAATTTTTGACTTCATACTTTACCGAATGCCGCCGGACTTGCTATAATCCTAGCAGTTATCTACAGGATATAGGGAGAGAGTCCTTAAAGACATGGGCGTCCAGATAGAATTTATAAAATCGTTACCGTACTTCGCCGGGCTGGATGATAACGTCCTCGGTATGATCGGGAAGTACGTCTTCGAGAAGAAAGCTGATAGAGGTGAGATACTCTCCTTTGAGGGAGAGCCTTCCGATACCCTGTATTTTGTGGTTGCCGGCGTGGTGAAAGTCTTTAAGACCTCAGCCGATGGCAAGGAACAGATTTTCCACATCATACGTCCCGGTGAGTCCTTTAACGATGTCCCCGTTTTGAGCGGCGGTGTGAATCCCTTCAGCATCGAAGCTATGGGCCCGGTAGTGCTGAACGGCATGAAAAAGAAGGACCTGGAAGCGGTTATGAGAGAACACCCGCAGGTAGCCCTGAACGTTATCCAGGTGCTATCGGTGAGAGTGCAGGAATTGATATCCCTCGTCGAGGATTTCTCCTTCCGGCATGTCACCGGCAGGGTAGCCAAGATGCTGCTGGAATATGCCGATAACCGCATCAGCGAAGGGAGGCGCCTCACCCAGCAGGAGATGGCGGGGATGATAGGCACCGCCCGGGAGATGGTGGGCAGGTCGCTCAAGAGCCTCGAAGACGAAGGAGCTATCAGGATAGAGCGTAACCGCATCATTGTTACCGACCAGCGGGCGCTCAGGGAAACGGCGGGCGTTAGCTAGTGAGAGAAACGTCGCAGACAACCGGTGGTTTTAGCGTAAAAATATAGTTAGACAGGAAACAATAATGAAAGTAATGCCGATAATCGACGAGGCAAAATGTCAGAGGTGCGGCCTTTGTGTCAGCGTCTGCCAGTGCGGCGCACTGGTCTTAACAGAAGAAAAGGTCGTGATTATCGAAGTCGATGACTGTCGCTGGTGTACTCTGTGCGAACTGGTATGCCCGAATGGGGCCATCAGCTGCCCCTTTGAAATCGTCATTGAAAATAAACAGGCATAAGTAAAGCCTCAGAATTCCTGTATCTTTCCGCAAATTCATTATCGTTTTACCTCTATTATCCTTTCACTTCATCTTCATATTTATTTCACATTCCTTCCATATTATTGGTATATGATAAAAGTCGCATACATTGAAAGCCTTCTCCACTAGAATAGACGTGAGACGGCAGAGAGGGGGGTGTATGATGAAGCAGAAGACAAAAGAAAAGCTCCAGGAACACCCGGCCGGAGACGGATGTAATCATTACTGGGAAATTGAAGTCGCCAACGGCCCGACCAGCACTGGCAAGTGCAAACGCTGCGGTGAGGTCAGGGAATTCTATAATGCGTTTCCGGATTATAATCCGATGAAGAAGAATAAAACCGTATTGAATTTGCCCAGGTTACCTAAGGTGGATGTGGACAAGGACAGCGAGTCATGATTTCCGGAGGTAGCGGTTATGGATATTAAAGTATACACGACACCCACGTGAGGCTATTGCTATCAGGTCAAGAGTTTTCTTGACGGACTTGGTATGAAGTATAACGAGTATGACGTTTCCCGTGACCGCGCGGCGGCGCAGGAGATGGTTGACCTTACCGGGCAGATGGGCGTACCGGTAACGGTTATTGACGGTCAGCCGGTCATCGGCTTTGACCGGGCGCGATTACAGTCTTTGCTGGCCGGAGGCGGTAACGGCAAACCGTTGCGTTTCGGCCTGAAGATAGCCGATGCCGACAGGGTAGCGCAGAAAACGGGGACGATACCTCTTTTCGGCGCTCTCATTGGAGGAGTATCTCCCGGCTCGCTGGGGGAGAAAGCGGGACTTAAAACCGGTGATATTGTCACCGAGGTGAACATGCGGCGTATCAGTAATGCCAGCGACTTGGAGCAGGTGCTGGCGGGACTGAGGCCAGGGGGTATCGTTACCAGCATGTTCCTACGGGGCAACGAGAAGAGAAAATCGGAAATCGTGATATAACATTCCCCGGCGTTTTCACAGGGCCGTTTACGTTGCCCGAATCTGTATTTCCTCGGGAGCAACCCGTTCAACGTACAGTTTTACTCCGTCTATAGTTATATCACGTTGTTTCTTGGAAAAGAACAGGCTCCAGGCATAGCCCTGGTAGCCGCTGGCTTTTTTCTGTATGATAGAATAGACTTCTTCGGAAAGCATACCGCCGTAAACGATACGGTCTTTCCCCTGCCTGAGGTGATATCCCTCGCCGACCGCCAGGACTACGTTTTTACCGGCGCCCATTGACATATTCATCGTTCCTCCAGCTTTTTCTAATATCTTACTACAATAGCTTCAACTCCGCATTTGTTGTAAGATATAAATATCATGGTAGCGAAGGCAAAACGGCTGGCAGTGCTGGGTTCGACGGGCTCAATCGGCAGGCAGACGCTGGATGTTGTCCGCGCCCTGCTGGGACGGTTTAATGTCGTCGGTCTGGCGGCGGGAAAAAACCTAGATTTACTGGCGGAGCAGGTCAAAGAGTTCCGTCCGGAGTTCATCAGCTATATATCTCCGGACGAAAGCGAAGGCACAACCCGATTTGATGTTTCGGGATGCCGTTTCCTTTCCCTGGAGGATATGGCGTCTCACCGCGATATAGATACCGTGGTCATCGCTACCTCCGGTACGGACGGCCTGGGGGCCACCCTGGCGGCGGTCAAAGCCGGTAAGAATATCGCCCTCGCCAATAAGGAGTCGCTGGTAGCCGCCGGGGAGATAATCACCGCCGAGGCCGGTAAGAGCGGCGCCCGGATTTTGCCCGTTGACAGTGAGCACAGCGCTATCTGGCAGTGCATCGACGGGGAGAAACAGGCGCCCCGCCGGATTATACTGACGGCTTCCGGGGGGCCTTTCCGGGGCTACTCGGCAAAGCAAATGGCCGGGATAACCGTGGCGAAAGCCCTGGAGCACCCTTCGTGGCGTATGGGCAAGAAGGTGACCATCGACTCGGCCACTTTAATGAATAAAGGGCTGGAAATTATCGAAGCCCGCTGGCTTTTCAACACGGGCATTGATGATATCACGGTACTGGTTCACCCGCAGAGTATCGTCCATTCCATGGTTGAATTTGCCGACGGCTCGGTGAAGGCCCAGCTCAGCCTTCCCGATATGCGCCTGCCCATTCAGTACGCGCTGACCTACCCCGAACGCCTGCCCAATTCTGTTTTGCCGGCTTTCGATTGGAGTCGGTTTGCCGACCTTCATTTCGAGCCGCCGGATATGGATAGCTTTCCCTGTCTCCGGATGGCTATCGAGGCGGGGAGAAAGGGCGGAACGTTTCCGGCGGCTCTCTGCGCCGCCGACGAGGTGGCGGTCGAGTTATTCCTGGACGGGCGCATTCGCTTCGTTGATATTGCTCCTTTAGTCGAACGGGTACTCGAGCAGCATGACAATATGGCTCAGCCGACGATGGAAGATATATTAGCCGCCGATGCCCGGGCGCGGGAGAAAGCCATGGCGATAGCCGGTGGGGGCGGAAAATGATACTCACCATAGTGGTTGGCATCATCGTCCTGTCCGTGCTTATCATCGTCCATGAGCTGGGGCACTTTCTCGCCGCCAAAGCCACCGGAGTGCCGGTAGAGGAGTTCGGCATCGGCTTCCCGCCTCGCGCATACGGGAAAAAGTTTAAAGGGACGATTTACTCCATCAACTGGATACCCTTCGGGGGCTTTAACAAGATAACGGGTGAGATAGACCCGGAGGTGCCCAAAGGCCTGGCCAGTCGCGGCTACGGCGTCCGCCTGCTGGTGCTGGCCGGCGGTATAATCCTGAATCTGCTGCTGCCCTTCATACTGTTATCCGTGGCTTACATGGTACCCCATAACATAATCGACGGGCAGGTGGTAGTGGAAGAGGTCTCCCCCGGCTCTCCCGCGGAAATGGCCGGGATTCAACCCGGAGATACCATCATCAGTGTTGATAACCGACAGGTAAAGAGCCTGGGCGACCTTGCCCGTAATATCCAGCTGAACCTGGGCGACGAGATGACCATAACCGTTGTCCATGCCGATACCGCCACCGAAACGGTCAGTCTGGTGCCCCGCTGGCGACCGCCGGAAGGGCAGGGCGCCATAGGAACGCTGTCGCGGACGGAGAATGCGGTTATCGTCAGCGAAAGCTTACCTTTCTGGCGGGCTATCCCCACCGGAGCGCGGGAGTGTATCGAGACGCTGGTACTTTATAAAAACGGTATTATCGGCATGATTGTCGGTACGGTGCCGTTCGTGCCCGCCGGACCGGTGGGTATCGTACAGGTTACCGGGGAGGTAGCCCACAGCGGCATCAGCCCGGTGCTGGAACTGGCGGCGTTTATCAGCATCGCCATCGCTATTACCCAGATAATCCCGTTCCCGGCGCTGGACGGCGGCCGGATAATCTTCGTCATCATCGAATGGATACGGCGGGGGAAACGCGTCTCCCCGAGAATCGAGGGCATCGTGCACTCCGTCGGTTTTCTCATCCTGCTGGCGCTGCTGGTACTGATTACCTACCAGGATATCTTCCGGTGGGCCAGTGGTGGGAGCCTGATACCTTAATTACGACAAGGGGCGTTTAAGAGGGGCGGAGCCCCTCTTTTCTAAAACCTCCCCTCCCTTGTCAAGGGAGGGGACACAGGGGGAGGGTTGCAGGAACAGCAATACGGCGAGGTTTCTGCAGAATAATATCATGAACACCAGACGCTTCAGTAAAGCTATTAATATCGGTAAAGTCACCGTCGGCGGGGGAGCGCCTGTCGTGGTGCAGTCGATGACCAAGACCGATACCCGCGATGTAAAAGCCACCGTCCGGCAGATTAAAGAGCTTGAGGAAATCGACTGCGAGATAATACGCGTAGCCGTGCCCGATGCCGAAGCCGCCCGGGCTTTGGTTGACATAAAGAGTAATATCAAGATACCGCTGGTAGCGGATATCCACTTCGATTACCGCCTGGCTCTGGCGGCCATTAAAGCCGGAGTTGACGGACTCCGCCTTAATCCGGGGAATATCGTGGAGGCGGATAAAGTAAAAAAGGTGGCGCTGGCGGCCAGAGAAAGGGGCGTGCCCGTACGCATCGGGGTGAACGCCGGGAGCCTGCCGCCGACAGACAATCCCGGTTTAACCGTCGCCGAAAGGATGGTCGCCGCGGCTTTAGAGCAGATTCACCTTCTAGAAAGTCTTAACTTCGACCTGATAAAGGTCTCGCTGAAAGCCTTCGATGTCCCCACCACTATAGAAGCTTACCAGAGTATTGCGGAAAAAGTGCCTTATCCCCTGCATATCGGCATCACCGAGGCGGGACTGCCCCGCACGGGCGTTGTCCGCAGCTCCGTGGGCATCGGTACTTTACTCTGGCTGGGCATCGGGGACACTATCCGCGTTTCTTTAACCGCCCCGCCCCGAGAGGAGGTAATCGCCGCTTATGAGATTTTAAAGAGCCTCGACCTGCGCCGGCACGGGCCTGTCCTGGTCAGCTGCCCCACCTGTGGTCGCGCCGAGGCTGACGTGGTAAAATTGGCGCAAGAGGTCGAGGCAAGGCTCCTGAAGATAGATAGGCCGATAAAAGTAGCGGTGATGGGCTGCGTGGTCAACGGCCCCGGCGAGGCCAGAGACGCCGACGTTGGCATCGCCTGCGGCAAAGGGAAAGGCGTTATCTTCAAAAAGGGGGAAAAGGTGGCGACGGTGGAGGAGAAAGACTTTCTGACCGCTTTGATGAGAGAGGTGGAGGGGGTGTAGAGAATAGGAGTTTGAAGGGGGCTATATGGAAGATAGAGTGGAAAATATAATTGAGCAATTTGTGGATTACTTATTATCCGAATTAACCCCATATGAATCGTCTCTATATATTTATCTACTTCGTAATTCTTTTTTAAGAAATGGAACTTGTGAGATTAGGATTGGAAAAAGGACGATTGCTGAAAACTTCGGTAAGGGGGCGAGGGGCGAACGTACAAGTTATGAACATGTTTCGGAGACTTTAAAACGTCTTGAGCAAAAAGGTTGCATTAAAATTGGCAATACGGATAGGTCTGGCACTATCTATACAATCATTCTACCTAAGGATGTTCCTCTAGTAGCCGAAAAGATAGCTAGCAGAATAACCTCAAAAGTTGAAGATGACTATTTTACAAATACAGATAAAAGACATGAAATATTTGAGAGGGATAAGTGGATTTGTCAGTATTGCGGAGAAGAAGTTAATCAACAGAACGCTACACTAGACCACTATGTTCCAAAAAGTAAAGGTGGAGATAATAGTAAAGAGAATCTAAAGACTTGTTGTCTATTATGTAACAGTATAAAGTCTGGGAAAACTTACGAAGAAGCAGCACCATTATTACTAAAAAGTATTCAAGAACGAAGGTCTAGGTCTATAAAATAACAGGGCGTCTAAGAGGGGCGCTTTATAACTAATTCTCCCTTATTCCCTCCCTTCGGCTTCGCTCAGGGCAGGCTCTTACGAAGGAGGGAGACAGATTGATGGAAAGCAAAGATATATGGATTTACACAATCATCCTCTCCCCTTCGTAAGGGGAGAGTTAGAGAGGGAATTAATCCCATACAGGGGGGTGAGGTCGAAAGAATATAAAATATCTTTTCCCACCCTGGCCGCCCTCGCGGCATTGGCGGCTTATCCTGTAGTGTGCCCCCGGCCGCCTGAAGGGTAAACAGCAATATGAAAATATCGTATATATCAATCATTACATCAGCAATACTTCTCTTATCTTTTTTCACCGCCTGCCAGAGGGATGAACCTGCCCCTGTTACTACGGAAACCATACCAACTCCAACCATCACTGAAACCAATAATAACAATAACGAGGCACTAATACTGATTCCCGAGGGCTCTTTACCTGAGCCCACTGGTCCCGAAGCCCCGGACGATATCGTGCACACGCCCGGCGGGGACGCTTATCGGGCCAACGTACACCAGGTGGGAGTCCCCGATAAATGGCCCTCCGTACAAAGCGTTATCGTGAAACGGGACAACCTGCAAATACAATATCGTGAAGATATTGAAACCAGAGCCGGAGAAACTCGGAAAAACATTATTGCCGTCTACGGAGGAGAAGCCCTCATTGATGGTGAACTGACGTTATATTCCTCGGCGGTGCCGGACGGAATAGGGCTTATCGATGCCGGCGGCGGAGGACGACCGGGTATGCTGTTAACGGTGCTGGCGATTGAAATATCTCCGGATATTGCCCCGGGTCAATATGCTTTTAAGATAGGCATCGAGGTTGACGGCAAGGACTACGGCACGCTTCCCTGTACGATTAACGTTATTGAATAGATTAAACCTGGGGTGTCCAAGAGGGGCGCCGCCCCTCTTTCCTAATTATCCCCCTCTCCTTGATAGGAGAGGGGGACACAGGGGGTGAGGTAGAAAAAGAAACGGATTGCTTCGCCAATGGCTCGCCATGGACAGGGTGGTGATACTGGATTCCCGCCCCCGTATCAAGTACGGGGCAGGCTTCGCGGGAATGACATGATACTTGAAAGGGGTCATTATGAAAAAAAGAATAGCGTTAGTCCTTATAGCGGTAGTTTTCTCTATCGTTCTGGCGGGATGCCAGGAGTTAGGCGGCGTAGCGCAGGAAACCTACGATAAAGCGCTCGCAGAGATTAAAGAAATACAGTCGAAATATACCGATGCAGTGACCAGATACGATGAACTCAAGTCGGAGAAAGACGCCATAGATGCTCAGCTTAAGGACTGCCAGGCAAGAACCGCCGAACTTGAAAGCCAGATAGCCGGACTTAAAGGGGAGTATGAGCTTACCGGCGCCACGCCCACGGAGACGGCTGAAAAAATAGTCAAGTACTACCACGAGACCCATGTCTACAGCACTTACGACCTGTTCGTCTGCTCGGATATGGCGGCGGAGGTCTGGAATATGCTCAAAGCCCAGGGAATAGCGTCGGTAATCGTCGTGGGCAACAAGGACACGGCCATTAGTGATATTCTCCAGTCCAACCATGCCTGGGTACTCGCCGAGGTAAGCCCCGGACAGTACCTGGCGCTGGAGACCACCGGCGGCTTTTCCGTGCTGGCCAGTAAAAATCCCCTTTACTACCGCGGATGGTCCTTCGATAGTCCCGCCGACCTCAAGAGCTACGGTACCCTGGTGAGAGAGTACAATGTCAGGATCAGTATTAGAAATAATATCAATAACGAGGCTAATGAAGTCATCGAGTTGTACAATGATTCGACCAGCCAGACTGAGCGTGATAAATATAACGCTGTCATTGATAAACTCACCGAGTTGCGTACTGAACAGGAAAATATGCTGAATAACATCATGGCAAAGATAAACGGCCTGGCCGCGGTGATACAATAAAACTTTTGAGGAGTCGAGAGTGCGTATATCGAAGCTGTTCGGAAAGACGTTAAGAGAAGTACCCGCCGACGCGGATACGGTCTCCCACCAGCTGCTGGTGAGGGCCGGGATGATTAACCAGCTCGTCGCCGGTGTCTATTCCTACCTGCCGCTGGGCTGGCGGGTGCACAGGAAGATAGAGGACATCATCCGCGATGAGATGGATAAAGCCGGCGGACAGGAGGTCAACCTGCCGGTACTCCAGCCGCTGGAATTGCTGGAGCAGAGCGGACGGGACAGGGTCGATGTGATTTTTACTCTCTACGACCGCCGGGAACGCCGGCTGGTTTTAGGTTTTACCCACGAAGAGGTTATCACCCAGCTGGCCGCCCGCTATGCCCGGAGCTACCGCGACCTGCCCCTGCTCCTCTACCAGATTCAGGTCAAGTTCCGCGACGAGCCCCGGCCACGCGGCGGGCTCATCCGGGTGCGTGAGTTCGCCATGAAAGACCTCTA
>CAYVPT010000045.1:0-11522 GCA_964453865.1 uncultured Dehalococcoidaceae bacterium | reverse complement strand
AGATTCACCCAGGGACGCCACCAGGCTTTCTAGTTCGCTTCCGGTCATACCGCTGATAATGACTGGATTTTCGTTCATGGATTATGTCAACCTTGCCGGATTTGTCGCAGTTTACTAACTATTTAACAAATTATACCATTATTAGCTGATTTTGTCGGTAAAACCAGGATAAAGAAATAGTAAAAACCTGAAGAAGCGCTGACCTTTTACAGGTCCTCTTCGCTTGAAATAGCTGTAATTTTATGCCATGATATATTCATGTCGACCTCCCGGCAGGTGAGCTTTTTTCTTGAATGGCTTTCCTGCCCTTTTCTTTGACATGCCCTTCTGGGATTAGTAAAGGAGTGATTTGAAGGGACTAAAAGTCTGGTTTCTGGAGACACGTCCCCAGTTCCTGACATTATCTCTGGTGCTGGCTTTCCTCGGTACCGTCGTCGCCTGGTATGACGACTATTTCAGTCTCTGGCGAGCCCTGGTGGCCGGTATCGGACTGGTGCTGGCCCATGCCAGTGTTAATACTCTCAACGACTATTTCGACTTCCGCAGCGGTATAGACCTGGCTACGAAGCGTACCCCTTTCAGCGGCGGCAGTGGTATCATTCCCGCCAGCCTGCTTACTCCGCGGCAGGTATTGTGGCTGGGATTAGTATCACTGACACTGGCGGTGCCGATAGGCATTTGCTTTATTGTTATCTCCGGCTGGCAGCTGCTGCCACTGCTTGTTGTCGCCGCTTTCTTCATCCTGCTATACAGCCCCTTTATACTCAAGCGTCCCTGGCCGGAGTGGGTGGCCGGAGCCGGACTGGGGGCACTTCCTGTTTTAGGCATGTATTTTGTCCAGGTTGATGCTTATACCTCCACCGTAGCCGTCGCCTGTATCCCCTCCGCCCTATTGGTGCATAACCTGCTGCTGCTCAATGAATTTCCCGATGCCGAAGCTGATACTCACGCCCTGCGTAAAACCCTCCCTATCACTATCGGCAAGAAACGGGCGGCTGTTTTTTATTCGGTTGTTGCCATCGCCGTGTACGTCTGGATAATTGCCTGGGTGATAGCTGGGGTTATGCCTGTCTGGACGTTACTCGCTCTTCTCACCCTGCCGCTTACTATAAGAGCTATTAACGGTGCTATTCACCATACCGATCCGTCAAAGCTGATGCCGGGCATGGCGGCTAATGTAATATCCGTATTGCTGACCCAGCTCCTTATCGGTATCGGCTATATTCTGGGTCGCGTTTTTTAATTGCTATGGATAGCCACGGCTTTTCAGGGCAGCCCGGGCCGCTGCACGGCATGTTCACGGCGGTGCCCCCGCGGTACGACCTGGTTAACCGCATCGTTACCCTGGGACTGGACAAGAGATGGCGGCGGCTGGCGGCTTTAGAATGTCTCCGGGAACAGCCGCGGCGATTGCTCGACCTGGGTTGCGGCACCGGCGACCTTTCGGTAAATATTGCCCGTCTGGCGCGGGAGTCTGTGACAGTGGCCGGACTGGACTACAGCCTGCCGATGCTGATATTAGCCCGGCAGAAAGCCGTCCGGTCGGGTGTGGCATCGGGAGTGGAATTCCTCCAGGGGCAAGCCGATAGTTTCCCCTTTCCCGACGGTTGCTTTGGTGTTGTGGGTATTTCCTTCGCTTTCCGCAACCTGACCTATAGAAATTCAATCTGTCGCCCTCACCTTGACGAGGTATGGAGGGTGTTAAAAACGGGTGGGCGGTACGTTATCGTGGAATCTAGTCAGCCGGAGAACCGTATCATCAGGACACTATTCCACCTCTATCTGCGTGCTTTCATCGGGCCGGTGGGCATGCTGCTGTCCGGTAACAAGAGTGCCTACCGTTACCTGACGGAGTCTATGGCGCGTTATTACTCTCCGCGCGAAGTCCGTGAGATGCTGCTGGAGGCAAATTTCCGCGAGGTTACCTATCATCCCCTGCTTTTTGGCGCCGCCGGGATTCATGTGGCTGTGAAATAGGTTAAAAAATCATCCGACCTCACTTTTGTTTCGCCTGTCATTCCCGCGTAGGCGAGAATCCAGTCCCCTCTCACCTTGGTATTATCTATTCCCAATCTGACCGCCCTCGCGTCATCCACTGCTTATCCCAAAGTTTTTCATACTGCCTAATTTCACCCCATCTTTCTGATGTCTTTCTATTGTTGTATAATAGTAGTTAAAGCTGAGTAATCATTTGAAGACAGGTCCGGAGGAATAAAATGGGAGAGATTAAAAGCGCCGCAGAGATAGCCAGGGAAAAACTGGCCAAGATAGAGGAACCGACTGAAGAAGAACGTCTAAAGTGGAAATACGGGCCGGAGGGAGAGAAGCTGGCGGCACAATATCTGACCGATAATATTAACCTTGTCAGTAAAGTGAATTCCTTCGACGAAAAAGCCCGGAAGTATATTACCGATGGCATTAATGCTATCCTCATCAGGAACATACTCCTGCCCAGGAAGGAAGCCGACCGCAAGACCAACAAAAAAGCAATGGACGGGATTAAGCAGCTGAAAAACGATAAAGTGGCCGTAGAGAACGTATTCAGCAAGATGAGGAATATCCTCGACCACTATGTCGAGGAAGGCGCCAAGCAGAAGGAACAGGCTTACCAGCAGCTTAAAACCGAATTTGAAAGTCAAATACAGCAGGCCATCAAGCAACAGACCGGCACCAGCAGCGCCAGGATGAACATAGATGTTGAAAAGCAGCCCCAATTCCTGGAGCAATGGCAGAGAGTACAAGCCCAGATGGAAGCCCAATACCTGACATTACTGGACGAATACAAGCAGGAGCTGGTGAAAATAGACTAGAACGACTATGGATACTGATAATGAGAGAATCGAGGAGGCTGCCCGTCATACCGAGATATTAAGGCATCCGCGGCAGCACCTGGCCACGTTTGGCATCACAAATATCTATTATTATCTGATAACGGAACCTGTTTATTCGGAATTGACCAATGAAACCGGCGAGACAGTGATTCGGGAGGGCAGGGTTATCGCCGAGAGGCCGAAAATCGTTACGCCTTATTACCTTACTCATCTCGAAGGGTTCAGCTATGACGCCCGGCAGTATTTCGAGACACTTCTCCGCATGCACGGGCCCGATACCCCCGGACTGTTCTATACCTATAAAAACGAACCCAAGGGTTTTAACATCGTCTCGGATAGCTGGCTGGCCGTAGTGGACAAACTCAATGCCGAGATCGATAAAAAGGGCGACCCGTTAATGTCCATTATCAAAGGCCAGGACGACCTCTGGGATGTATCGCTGCTGAAATTCATCTATGAAATCAGCAGCCGCTCCGCCCCGTCCAATATAGCCCAGCTTGGCTCGCGGGGGCTTCTCGGCATGAGTCATGGCGGCATACCTATCGGCGTACGGCAAACAATCGAGGAGATGTTCGGGCAGGTCGCCCGGGGTGAGATTAACGCCCATGTACTCGAACAGGAACTGAACCAATGGGGTGCCTTCGAGGAGTACCAGGACAGGTTCTTCACGCTGGTCAAAGGCAAGAAATAAGTACCGAAGAATGAAAAAACAAAACAAACCCCAAAATTTTTACGGAAACAATTCATGCGTAAATGAGGGTAAATTAGCTTTGAATTGTTTTTAGAGTTATGTTAAGAACAAGTATAAAATTATGAAAATTTCAGTCATCGAGGCGAGAGACCTTTCCGAGGCATAGTTCGTGTGCCTGCGTAAGACACTGGAAGAAGGTACTCAATGCATGAGAAATTAGTGTTTCCTAGTGAACTTCATGAAAATCTACAGGAAATAATACAACTGGATGATAAATCGCTTGTACGAAGAATTTACTGTTACTATTTACTATCTGATGGTTTGATACTACATCCTGCATATTTATGGCTGTCTAAGAGGACGCATGATTTTGTTTTTGGCAGATTAAGTCAATTGTTTACTCCGCCAAAAGTCAGAACATTGATTGGGGAATGGGAATCTGTTTCAGACTATATTAGTGACAGAATTGACAAGTTGGAACCCACCAAGATAAAACAAACAACTACAGAGTACTTACAGTACAAACGCTGGGGAATGCAATTAAAAACGGAATCTTTAAAGTTGGATAAAATCTTCCCAAATGCAAGTTCAATTAAACTTCGAGAAAACAGAGATCAAAAATTTAGGCATTTATTGGTAAGTGATCTTTCAATGAGTCCAGAATACAAATCCTTATACAATCAGATAAGACGATTTATTGATCAACGCGAATTAGGCGTTGAAATAGAAACAGTAATTGAGAAAATCAAGAAATATTTTAAATCGAATTCGTTTATTTCTTGTGATACAATCATAAATTACGTTTCTAATCAAATAGGATTTAGGGAGCTCGCTAATGCCACAGACTTTAATAAAAGAATTCTACACTTGTATTATTATTCAAATATTGATGTTGAGATGCAAGTATCAGGACTAGAGATATTTGGGGATGAAATAATGGATAATTTTGATGCTGACGTATTTTGGAGATCATTTTCCAAAATTTGTGGAAAAGAAGCGGCAGAAGCTTTGTCAACTGGTTCGGATGAAACAACGATAAGATCACTTGTAACCATTAGAAACAACGAAATATGGACACAATATCAAAATGTATATTTTAATATTTTAGACCAATTAGACAAATCATTGCGGCGTAATATAAATGTAGTAACGAAAGGCATTAAGGACCAAATTGCATATCACCCTAAAATTCTACAAAGGATATGGAAAAAACATAAAATTTCTTTGACCGGATCAGCATTAGAAGTAGTAAGTCACATTGGAGGACATACAGTATCCATTGTATTAAGCGGATTCGCTGTGGCTGGTGATATTTTCAGTGTTGTTAAAAGGGAATTACCACCCTTTCTCTATAATTACTACAATAGCGATAAAACAAAACTTAAGCACTTAATAGACACTGAGGTTCAAAAGATATTGATCAATAGCGAGAATAAGTAGAAGGATAACAAGTGGATATTACTATACATAAAGCTAGAGACCTATCTGAAGCATGGTTTCTTTGTTTGAATAGCGCACTAAAAAGTTATGAATATAAAATCGATCGGGGAAGCTATGCGGGGCAACGGCGTAGAGAGATTGACTTGGCAATAGTACAGATTGAGTATCCCGGCAGCAGGCCTTTGATACCTGACGTGCCCCAGGGCGTACCCCCACCCAGCACCATGGAGTACGTGGAAAGCTATCTGCCTTACCTGATGACCGCTCATCGGAAAGAAGGTGAGCAATATACCTACGGGCAGTACCTGGAAAAGCAGATTGCCGAAGTAATCAGAATGTACCGCGAGGATGGTCACAACACCAACCAGGCTTTCATGGCGGTAGGTGATGATAAGTCCATCTATCTGCCGGACCCTCCGTGTTTGAGGATGATAGATACCAGAATCCATGAGGATAAACTTCATTTCGTGGTGTATTTCCGGTCGTGGGACCTGTGGGCGGGCTTTCCTTCGAACCTGGCGGCAATACAGCTGCTTAAGGAGTATATGTCCAGCGAGATAGGTGTTGAAGACGGCGAACTGGTAGCCATGAGCAAGGGGCTGCACCTCTACGAATATGCCTGGGAGCTGGCTAAAACGGTGCTGAGGGTGGAGTAGGGGAAAGATACCAGAAACAAGATACAATAACCAGATAAATATCAAATCTCAAAAATCAATAGTCAAAACCACAGGTCAAAAGTGAAAAATGGGGGGAAGGGGAAAAACCCTGCGGGTCAAGCCGAAGATAGTGCGAGGGCGGCCAGGGTGGGAATAGATAATACCGAAGGGGGAGGTGCCTGGATTCCAGCCTTCGCTGGAATGACACAACCCTACCCCAAGATTCTTCGCTAACACTCAGAATGACAGAATGAGCGGGAAAGAGAGTTAAATAATGGATAGAGTTGAAGCTGTAGTCGATTTGATTGTGGAGTCGAATAAAGTGGTCGTCTTTACCGGCGCCGGATTCAGCACCGAGTCCAGCGTTCCCGACTTCCGGGGGCCGCAGGGAGTCTGGAGCCAGTTCGACCCGAGCGAATTGAACCTGCCGAACTTTCTGCGGAGCGAGGAAATCAGGGAAAAATACTGGCAGGTTCATAAGATGTTCTGGGAGACGGTTAAAGTTGCCGAACCAAACAGCGGACATTACGCCGTCACCGAACTCCACAACATCGGCAAGCTGGACTGCGTTATCACGCAGAATACCGACGGCCTCCACCAGAAATCCGGCACGCCCGACGGGAAGGTGCTGGAACTGCACGGCACGATGCACTGGGTGGACTGCCTTGACTGTCAGCAGAGGTATCCCCGCGACTACGCCCATGAAAAGATGCTGGCCGGAGAGAAAGTGCCCCGGTGCGGTAAATGCAACGGCATCCTTAAACCGGCGACGGTAGCTTACGGACAATCGATGCCGGAAAGAGAGACCCGTGAAGCCGAAGAAAGGTCGGGGACCTGTGACCTGTTCCTGGCAGCCGGTTCATCGCTGGTGGTCTACCCGGCGGCGCAGATGCCCATCATCGCCAAGCGCAGCGGCGCCCGGCTGGTCATCATGAATATCGGGGAAACGCCCCACGACCACCTCGCCGATGTTGTCATCGCGGAAAAGACGGGCGAGACCCTCGCCGAGATACTGAAGAGAGTCAAAGAGAAGATGGGGAAAGGCACTTAATTCTCCCTCTTATCCCGCCCTTCGGCTTCGCTCAGGGCAGGCTCTTACGAAGGAGGGACGCCAATACCCGAGGGGGGAGTAAAGAACTACAGGACAAGCAGCGGATGACGCGAGGGCGGTCAGGGTGGGAGTAAGAAAATCCTCCTCTTGTCCCCCTTTACCAAAGGGGGACGCAAGTAATAGAGGGAATGGGAAAGCTACGGGCTAAACCGCAGATGGTGCGAGGGCGGTCAGGGTGGGAATAGATAATACCGAGGTGAGAGGGGCGGATTCTTTAGTTAATTCAGAATGACAACGATGTTTCGCTTTAGAGTCGGACTTTTCGTTATTCTTCTATTATCGCTTTTTTCACTGGCGGCGGGCTGCTCATACGGCAATGATTTCAATAAAAAACTGCAAAAGATTACCAGGCCTTACGGGTTCGACCTGGTGGGATGGGAATTCAAGACGCTGGCGGGAGAAGCCGGGAAATTATTCATCCGGCAGGATAAGACCAACGAAAACGCCACTGCCCGGGTATATAGATACTTCGATAACGTAACGCAAATTAAGCAGATCGAAGCCACCATCAACGCCGTCAGGGCGGGAAAGCATTCCGGCGACTTGACCCAACTGCAGCAAGAACTAGATGATTTGCGGAAGAAGAATAAAAGCCTCGTAGACGAAGTCAGCCGGACACTGGAAAAGCAGGTGAGAGACACGCTTTCACAGCAGGATATCTTCAATCCGGTATACGAATATACAGGATTTAAGGTAGGCTTCCCGCCGGTTAATGTCTACCTGGCGAATCTGCCCCACCTGCTCGTGGTATCCCCGCGGGACAGAATTGAAAGCATTAAAAAAATCACGCTTTTGCCGGAAATGACCCTGGAGGAGATAGAGAAAATGGAGGAAGAGGTCGATAAACTCGGTGTCTCCTCGCTGGTAGTAAACCTGGGGGGTATGGCAACCTTCCCGAGCTATGTCGACTATGAAGCCGACCTGCGGTTCACCATCGACACGATAGTCCACGAATGGCTGCACCAATACCTGGCTTTCACGCCGCTGGGATTCCAGTACATCCTCGACCAGACCGGCATCCGGCCCGACTACGAAATCGCCACTATGAATGAGACCGTGGTCGGTATAGTCAGCAAGGAAATCGGCGCCATTATCTATGAAAAGTACTTTCCGCAGCCGGCAACGGAAAGCGAACCGCCTCAGCTCGATGAAGCAGCATTCGATTTTAACCGGGAAATGAGGGAAATCAGAAAAGCCGTAGACGATTACCTGGCGAGGGGAGAAATCGAGGCGGCCGAGGATTTCATGAAAGAAAGGCGCCAGTACCTGGCTGAGAACGGCTACTATATCAGGAAACTGAACCAGGCATATTTCGCTTTCCACGGTACTTATGCCGACAGCCCGACGTCTATCAGCCCCATCGGGGCCGAACTGCAAAAGCTGAGAGAGCGAAGCGTATCCCTTAAAGATTTCTTGGATACCGTCAGCGTTTTGAGCCGTCGTGAGGACCTGTCTAAAACTATGAAAAACCTTTCATCTGCAGATTAAAATTGTCATTCGTCAAAGCCACAGCTGTGTGGTATCATTTTCCAGGAGAAACCGTTCATGATACCGGAAATCGTTAGCTATATCACCCGGCGCGAAGGACGCAAGTTCCGCCATCTCAAGCCAATCGTGGATGAGGCTTTGATACAGGGGGATGGGGGAAGTAAAGAAGGCGGGATAGCGCTTTACGTGCATATACCGTTCTGCCGTTCGCTGTGCCCGTTCTGCTGTTTCAACCGCTATCTTCTCCAGGAAGACCTGGCCCGCCGGTACTTCATCGATTTAAAGAAAGAGATTGAGTTATACCGGCAGCGCGGCTTTCAATTTAACAACGTCTATTTCGGAGGCGGCACGCCTACCGTGCTCATGGACGAATTATTAGCTTTCATCGAGCACCTGCGAGAGCAGTTCAACATCAACGAAATATCGCTGGAGACGACGCCCCGGGAGCTAACCGAAACCAACATACAGCTATTAAAGAAAGCGGGGATAAACCGGCTGTCCATCGGGGTGCAGAGCTTCGATGAGCGGGTGCTTAAGACAATGGGGCGGGTCAACGGCCCGGCCGACGAGGTCAAGGAGCGACTGAGAATGGCGGAGGGGCAGTTCGCCACCTTGAACGTGGACTTCGTCTTTAATTTCCCGGAGCAGACCGTCGAGCAGTTCCACGCGGACGTAGTAGCTTTCAAGGAGATGGGTATCGACCAGGCTACTTTCTACCCGCTCATGCCATCCCCCCATAAGAAGGACGCCCTGGAGCGAAAGTTCAACAGAGTGGACAATTCCCGTGAAAAGCAGTTTTACGATGTTATTTTGAGAGAGCTGTACCACGGCGGCTATACCGCTTCGACGGCATGGTGCTTTTCCCTCGGGGAGCGGATGATAGATGAATATATTATAGAGTCGGACGACTACATCGGCACCGGGGCGGGGTCGGTAAGCATCGTGGGAGGTAAATTCCTGGTCAACTCTTTTTCACTGGAACGCTATCATGAGTCGACCGGGGCCGGACGACTGCCTATTGCAGGCTGGCGGAGGCTTACCGATAAAGAGAACCGGCGTTATTATCTCCTGACCAAGCTCTTCGGGATGAAACTGGATAAAAGCGCCTTCTTAAAGCGTTTCGGGGGGGAGATGGAGAGCAAGATGCCTTTGGAGATGGCTTTCTTTAAGACCCTGGGGCTGGTCAACGGGAATGGTACATTACAAGTGACTGAGAAGGGAATGTACCCGGTGAGTGTCATGATGCGTGACTTCTTCGCTGCCCTGAACACGCTGCGTGAGTACTGCATCGAGCAGCAGATTTAGCAGTTTTAAAGTCCTGTCTTTTACCCATAGATATTTCTTTAACCTCACCCCCTGACCCCCTCTCCAATCAGTAGCATCAGATAAGCTTGATAGATAATTTGATTGGAGAGGGGGAGATAAATAAAGAGGGGCTAAGCCCCTCTTAGACACCCCATTAGAGGGTGGGGATAGATACAAAGGGATAAGCGGCTGATTATACGAGGGCGGTTTGGGTGGGAATAGATAACACACGGGGGGTGGGGGTACGGTTATCCCTTGTGTTTGAGCAGCCAGTATTCCAGGCCATCGGCGAGGGCAAGCCAGCTGGCTTCGATGATATTGGTTGAAGCCCCTACGGTACGCCACTCGTTTTCAGCATCGCTGGACTCGATAAGCACACGCACCTGCGATTCGGTCCCGGTACTCTCTTCCAGGATACGTACCTTATAGTCGATGAGTTTGACCTGCTTGAGGCTGGGATAGAACTGTAAAAGCGCCTTACGCATGGCAAGG
Source organism: uncultured Dehalococcoidaceae bacterium (assembly GCA_964453865.1). Classification (GTDB taxonomy): domain Bacteria; phylum Chloroflexota; class Dehalococcoidia; order Dehalococcoidales; family RBG-16-60-22; genus CAYVPT01. Next base: position 1,508 of record CAYVPT010000045.1, on the reverse strand, counting down.
TCCAGAGCATTAACCGGGCCGTCGCCCTCCGCGGCGGTGTGCATTATCTCCCCGCCTACCTTCACCTTGACGATAGCCTCCGACATCATCTCCTCGGGGGTTTTCCGGGTAGACGGGCGCCTCTTCGACTCTACCACTACCATGAAGTCGACCAGTTCGAAGGGGGCTTTATAGCCGGGCAAAGCACGATGTATCAATAATTCCAGGGATGCCTCTGCATTCTCATACTGAAAGCCCAGGCTCTCCAGATGTTTGACCTGCTCGCGAAGTTTCGCCGTTTCTGTTTCTTTATCCGATAAATCTATACCCAGTTCTTTTGCCTTGAAGATGATATTGCGTTTACCGGAAAGCTCCGAAACGACCATACTCTGTTTATTGCCCACCAGCTCCGGATCGATGTGCTGGTAAGCTTGGGGCCATTTCGCCAGACCGGCCACGTGGTAGCCCGCCTTGTGGCTGAAGGCGCTGGTGCCTACATAAGGGGTATAGGGAGACGGCGGTAAATTAGCGGCTTCGCTGATGTAACGGGAGACATCGGTCAGACTGGCCAGCTGCTCATCGGTAACGCAGTCGATGCCCATTTTCAACTTCAAGGCAGGGATAATCGAACACAGGTCGGCGTTACCGGTACGTTCTCCATAACCGTTAATAGTGCCCTGAACCTGGACAGCTCCCGCCTGTACGGCTGCCAGAGTGCCGGCAAGGGCCAGACCGCCGTCGTTGTGGGTATGAATACCCAGGGGCACCGAGGTCACCTTTGCCGCCGCCTTGACGGCTCTTATTATCTCGTCAGGGAGAGCGCCTCCGTTGGTATCACAGAGCACCAGACAACTGGCACCGGCTTCAGCGGCTGCCTCCAGCGTTTTCAGGGCATATTTAGCATCTGATTTATAGCCATCGAAGTAATGCTCGGCATCAAAGAATACGTCGATTCCTTTAGACCTGAGATAGCGTATGGAATCGGTAATCATATTGAGGTTTTCGTCGAGCGTGGTCCGCAGGACACGGTTGACCTGCAAATCCGAGCTTTTGGCAACGATAGTGGCTATTTTAACACCGGCTTCCACGACCATAAGAAGATTATTGTCCTCTTCCGCTTTTATGTTGGAGCGCCGCGTACTGCAGAAAGCAGCTATCCGCGCGTTTTGCAACGATAGTTTTTTTACCCTCCGATAGAACTCGGCGTCCTTGGGATTAGAGCCGGGCCAGCCGCCTTCAATATAGTGAATACCGAGTTCATCGAGTTTCTGGGTAATATGCAGTTTATCCGCCAGAGAAAAGGAAATACCTTCACTCTGAGCACCGTCACGCAATGTAGTGTCGTAGAGTTCGACCGATTTCACTTATTTTTCTCCCAACTTTCCGGCGATACACCGAATGTCATTGCGAGGAGTCCCGATGTAATCGGGATGACGCGGCAATCTCAACTACCGGCTTGCGGATTGCTTCGCTACGCTCGCAATGACAGGTTGATATTATTTAACCTCCCACCTTGCCGGCAATGATAT
>CAYVPT010000044.1:10527-11526 GCA_964453865.1 uncultured Dehalococcoidaceae bacterium | reverse complement strand
TCATTGATGCTAACGGCGGCAAGGACGTCACCAACTTCACCGTTTTTCTCGACCCTCCCTTTGAGGAAACCCTGAAGAAGATGAAACCCTGCAAAGCCCCGCAGATTTCCGTGGCGACCACCTCCGGCACCGGCGCCGAGGTCTCCTCCTGGGCGGCTATCTCCAACACCAAGGCTAAAGCCAAGGTGCTGGTCAGCGGCCCCAACGTACATTCCACCGTCGCCATCGTCGACCCCCTGCTGGCCAGATTACAACCCAGAAACGTGGCCGCCTGGACGGGCTTCGACGCCATGTCTCACGGCATCGAGGCTTTCGTGACCAAGGTACAGGGCCCCTACGCTTACGGCATGCTGTTAAGGGCAGTAGAACTTATCTATAAAAACATCCGGGAATTCGTCTATAACCGCATGGACAATAACGCCTGCGAGCGCATGTGCTGGGCATCCACCATGGGCGGCATCGGCATCGGCTTCGGGGCGGGCGCCGGCATCGTGCACGGCCTGGGTCACCAGATAAGCGCCCTTACCGACTGCCATCACGGGCGGATTAACGGTGTGATGATGCTGGCCGGAGAACGTTATAACCAGCCGGCTATCATCGAGAAACTGGCCGCTCTAACCCGCGCCATGGGTGTCGACACTACCGGTATGACGGAGTGGGAGGCCGCCGACTGCTGGTTCGACGAGATAGAACAGCTGCTGAAAGACCTGGAAATTACTCCCGGTCACATCAGTGAGCAGTTCGGAATCCAGGATAAAGACCTCGAACATATCATTAATGTCTATCATAATGATTTCTGCAGCCAGGGTAATCCCAGAGAGTTCAATTACGACGAGATTCTCGCCCTGATGAAGCGAGTCATGCATAATCCGTATTAGCTGTATCAGGTCACTACGTTTTTTGAGAAGGGCTTAACGCCCCTCTTCCTTTTTCCGCCGCCCCTCAGCGGTATGTGTTTGCACCCGAGCCGCCCGGGCGCATCATCGGCCTAGCCCGCGG
>CAYVPT010000044.1:0-10517 GCA_964453865.1 uncultured Dehalococcoidaceae bacterium | reverse complement strand
CCCACTCCCACCCCCCCCCCCGCTCATTCTGAGCCTACCGAAGAATCCCCACCCAGGCTTGCCCATCGTAGCTTTAGCGTAGACGGGCCGCCCTCGCATCATTTTCTGCATATCCCACAGCTTCTGGTCACCCCTTTTCCCCCGGGGGAGTGCGCAACGAGAGGGGGCGCCAGCCCCTCTCAAAAGATAACTCCCCCTCTCAAACAAAATCCAGTCCGAGTATGGATAATAAACCAGTTTGAGAGGGAGATAAAGGGGGTGAGTCTGTAAAATCAACCACAAGTAAGCCGGAACTGAAAACAAGTAACTGGCAGGAAACTCACAATCATTGTAGAATATATTTAGAAACAATACCGGAAGGAAGGTTGCAGTAACATGGATAAAGAAACAACGGAAATCTCTGAGAACGATAGCCAGACCGCCGAAGAGCCTGAAATCATTGAGGAAATCGTGGTCGAAGAGCTGAGCATCGACGGTATTTGCGGGGTATATTAGTCCGTGTCTTATCGCCTGGCCGATAACGTTCAGGTAAGGAAGGAAAGCTGGGGCCTGCTTTTCTACCGGCAGACGCAGCACAAGGTCAGCTTCGTCAGGAGCGGCGACTGGCTTTTTCCGGCGCATTTCGACGGCTCCTGGACGTCCGAAAGCATTATCGAAGACATCGCCGAACGCACCGGCACCCCGCCGGAAGTTATCGATCGTTCTTTACCCAAGCTGACCGACCACCTTATTAAAAGAAGGGTGATTACCGATGAATTACGCTGACTGGCCTCTTGCCGCGCCGGTAAACCTCACCTGGGAGATTACCCGCAAATGCAACCTGAAATGCGTCCACTGTCTATCCTCCAGCAGCCGCGAATCGCCCGACGAACTGACTTTCGACGAGTGTAAAGGCATCGTCGACCAGCTGGCGTCATTAAAAGTCTTCGAAATCAATTTCGGGGGCGGCGAACCGCTTCTGAAAGACTATTTCCTGCCCCTGCTCCGCTATATCCACGAAAAAGGCATCGTTACCTGCGTCAGTACCAACGGCACCGCCCTCACGGACGAAGCGATAAACCTCTTTACCGGCAATCCTCTGGTAAATGTTCAGGTGAGTCTTGACGGCGCCACCCCTGAGGTCAACGACAGCATACGCGGTAGCGGGACATTCCACCGGATTATCAAAGGAATAGAACGAATGTCAGGCAAGGATATCCCCCTCTCTATCAATACCGTGGTCACCTCGATTAATTTCAGGCAATTAAGCCGGATGAAAGAACTGGCCGCTTCTCACGGTGCCAGGCTGCGTGTCTCGCGGTTCCGGCCATCGGGGCGGGCGCGGGAATGCTGGGAAGCTTTGAGATTAAACTCGTCGCAACTGGGTGAGCTTGCCGAATGGCTCAACAGCGACGCTTCTATTCTCACCGGCGACTCTTTTTTCTCTATCTCTCAGGACGGTAAGAGGCAGCTCGGACTGGATATGTGCGGCGCCTGCAAGATGACCTGCTGCATCGACCCCCTAGGAGATGTCTACCCATGTGCTTTTATGCAGGACGCGACTTTCTACAGCGGCAGTCTGAGAGATAAATCATTGAAAGATATCTGGGGTAACTCAGAGGTCTTTAAATATTTCCGCCGTCTGGAACCCGAGTCCTGCCGCCAGTGCCCGCGCTTTGATAATTGCCGGGGCGGCTGCCCGGCCGTTGCTTACTTCGTGAGTAAAGACCTTAATAACGCCGACCCCGAATGTCTGATGAACTGGAGTCGGGACATTTCCGCCGATTCCCCGCTGGTAAAATAGTCTTTCCCCCACCCCTCGTGTATTATCTTTTCCCACCCAAGCCTCCCTCGCACCATTCTCTGCTTATCCCGTAGTTAGTCATCCCTCCTCCCCCTCTGCTTCACCCTGCCTCAGAAGGGGCTTTGTACCAAAAGTCATTCTGAGGAGCGATAGCGACGTGAGAATCTAATTGGTCAAAGCTGAAAACCACCCGACCAGACCCTCACGCCCGCCTACGGCGGGCTCAGGGTGACATGACAATTACTATTAATACAACGCCCTCAGAAGGAGAGGGGGAAACAGGGTTTGAGGTTATTACAGGTGACCAAATGCAAAATGCAGATAATGCTTTTTAATGGAAGTTTGACGGATAAAAACATAGCGAATTATACTTATCAAATGTTGAGCAGAATGTGCACGGAGTCATTAAGAAATGATTGATAACAATGTCATGCTGCCCGAATCTCCCGGGAAGCAGATATGGGGTGGCTGGGCAACGGCGGGGTTCGGGGTGGTGGTTGTTTTTATATTCGTGATTATCCAATCTCTGGTGGCAGTTGTTTTTGTTGTTGCCAGAATGGTGACCGATCCTGCGCTGGATATCATGGAACTCGCCGAACAGATGGTCAGCGATGGCAACCTGATTACCGCCGCGACGATTGCCTCGGCAGTGGTCTGCAGCGGTTTAATTTTTATTATTATCAAGGTACGGCGGGGAGCGTCTTTCACGGAGTATCTGGCGCTGAAATCGCTATCAAGGAAGTCCGTAATCGCCATGCTGGCCATTACGATAGTATTCATCGGTTTATCTTCCCTGGCAAGTTTCGTCCTGGAGAGACCGGCTGAATCCGATTTCATGACCGACGCCTACCGCAGCGTTACTTCGGCACCATTATTCTGGATTTCTATTGTCATTTTCGGCCCGGTATTTGAAGAATTATTTATTCGCGGCTTTTTATTTATCGGCTTGGTGAAATCCCGCATCGGGCCTGTTGGCGCCGTCATCCTGACTACTCTGGTCTGGGCGGTACTGCATGTTCAATACGGTATTTACGAAATCACCGTTATTTTTATCCTGGGTTTGATATTAGGCATCGTGCGTTATAAAACCGGCTCGCTCTGGGCACCGATAATCATCCATGCCCTTAACAACCTTCTGGCGGTTATCCTGGTGCACCTCACTGTTAATAGCGTTTTGAATTAGAGACCAGAACTACACGCCTGTCTCGATTCAAATTCTTCATTGAACCATTGATAATCTTCATTATTTTTCGGGATTATATTAAAAAAGATTAAGAAAGGTATTGACAAAATTAATATTTATGATTATAATATATTAAAATAATTAATAATGTGATTAACAAATACTGAAAAACCCCTGAATATTCACAGAAAGGAGAGCGGAAATGGCAAAAGAATGGCAAGAACTAACCAGGATGACCCAGGGAAAGCCGGTAACGATTGAGCGCGTGCGACTGGTCGACAGCGATATCGCCATAGAGGGTAGTTTTACGCTGCCGCCTCTGGCCAATCTGTCCGCCGAAGACCAGATATTCGTCATGGCTTTTATTCGCTGTCACGGCTCCATAAAAGACATGGAGCAGATGTTCGGCATCAGCTACCCCACCGTGAAAAACCGTATCAACCGTATCGCCAGGCAGCTTGAATTCGTCGAAATATTAGCCATTTCTCCCGAAGAGGAAGTAATCACCGAATTGGAACATGGCGATATTACATCGGAAGAAGCGATAAGGAGGCTCACAAAATGAACCGGCCACCTATGTTGATGCACGTTAAAGTAAAGAACGAGAAATCCGACTTCGGTTTATGGCTGCCGCTGTTCCTGCTCTTACCCCTGGCGCTGGTGGTACTGCTTGTCCTGTCGCCGTTGATACTTATCGCCGTTTTGATATTGTCGGCGTGCGGATACGGCCGTTGGGCCTGGTGGGGCTTACGCTGCCTGAAAGCTGCTGTTATCTCGTCCTGGGCGCTGCGAGGCCTGAAAGTCGATGTTCAGGGTCGACGAGAAAACGTTTATATTTCCGTCGTATAGACGGTAACAAGGAGGATGGAGAAATGTCTGATAACAAGAAAAAAATACTGGAAATGTTAGCCGAAAAGAAGATAAGCATTGATGACGCATATCGCCTGCTCAACGTAATTGACGCCGATGAAGGCCGGCAGAGCGGTGAACCGAAAACCGAATCCGAGGTGAAAACCAAACCCAAATACCTGCGTGTTTCCGTAATGCCCGACCCGGATAATAAGAACTCGGAGAACGTCGACCGCGTTAATGTACGCGTACCCATGTCGTTGATACGCGCCGGTATCAAGCTGACCGCCCTGATACCCCCCGAAGCCCTGGACAAGGTAAACGGGGCATTAAGAGATAAGGGTATCAATTTCGATGTGCGCAGTGTTAAAGCAGAAGATATCGAGGAACTCATCGACGCTCTGGGTGAGCTGGAGGTGGACGTGGTGAGTGGCCGGGGCGAGAAAGTTAAAGTATTCGTCGAACGATAGATTGTAAAGCTGAGTCTTGCCATCTCTTTACCGGCTATATCAGCACGAGGCCTGTATTGACGAAGATAAACCATATATCAGATGGTCCTGCCGCGATAACATCAGCCAGACTGGAAGGAGAGGATAGAGAATGAATCCCAGAAACTGGACGGAAACACTTGCCCGCGCCTGTGCCCGGAGACGCTGGTGGGTTGTAGGCACCTGGGTGGTAGCCGTAGCGCTGGCTTTATTGTCAACAATCACGTGGCTGAACGATGCACTGGTTACCGATGTTGAATTTACCAACGATCCGGAATCCATGGTGGCCTTTGATTTGATGAACGAAAGACTCGGCATGACCGACAAGATGATGATTGACGAGATGATTATCGTCCGGTCAAATACGTTAACGGTTGATGATGCCGCCTTCGCGGAACATGTCAATGGTATATATGGTGAGTTGGTGGCGATGGGTTCTGAGGTGGCCACCGGCGCGATTAACTACTATATAGTCCCGGACCCGTCACTGGTATCCGCCGACCGCCACAGCACCCTGATTCCTTTTAAGATGCCCCTTGATAACGCCGAGAGTATGGTCGATATATACGCCATGTCTGAAAAGTACAACGGCGGTGATTTTGAGATTTATCACACCGGCTCCGCCGCTTTCTTTCAGGATTCAATGGACCTTAGCGAAGATACCCTGGCTACCGGTGAGACGGTCGGCATCGCGGTAGCGCTTATCGTCCTGGCGATTGTGTTCGGCGCTCTCGTTGCCGCGGTTCTCCCGGTACTGCTGGGCATTGCCGCGATTGTCGTCGCCTTAGGCCTGACAGCGCTGGTGGGACAATCAATGGACCTGACCTTCATGATAACCAGCATGATTACCATGATGGGCTTGGCCGTGGGTATCGATTATTCGCTGTTTATTCTGACGCGCTTCCGCGAAGAACGGGCAAATGGTCTGGAGAAAATGGATGCCATCGGCGCAGCCGGCGCCACGGCCAGCCGGGCTATATTCTACAGTGGACTGACCGTGATGCTGGCGCTGGTAGGACTGGTTATATTCCCGCTTTCCATCTTCATCTCGATGGGTATAGGCGCCCTGCTGGTAGTATTTGCCGCCATCGCCGCTTCCATGACGCTGCTGCCGGCTTTAATCAGCATCTTCGGGGATAAGGTAAACTCCTTGAGAATACCCTTTATCCAGCGTCCCCGTAAAATGCAGACAAATGAAGCAGCTACCGGTTTCTGGGCATGGATTACCCGGACGGTGACCCGGGTTCCGGCAGTCAGCCTGCTGATAGCCGTGGCTGTCCTGGGAGCCGCTATCATACCCTTCTTCGACAAAATCAACGGCATGTCCGGCATCAGTGCCATGCCTGATTATCTGCCGGCCAAACAGGGCTATATGGTACTCCAGAGAGATTTCCACATGGGATTTGACAACCCGACGATGATAGTGGTCGACGGAGACATTTCTGCACCGGAGACCCAGGCCGCCATCGCCGGACTGCAGGAAAGACTATCCAACGACCCCGTTTATGCTTCCGTGATGGTAGTTCCGTACCCGGAATTGAATATGGCGGTGATAAATGCCAGGTTGACCGGCGATACGAATAGCCCGGAAGCCCTGGAAAGCGTCCCCCTGATACGCTCTGACTATATCCCGGCGACTTTCGGCGGTACGACAGCCAGTGTTATGGTTACCGGTGAGCCCGCCTTTATGTTCGACTATAACCAGGTTACCAGCGATTATACCCCCGTTATCTTCATCTTCGTTCTGGCTTTGAGTTTCATTATCCTGCTGCTGGCTTTCCGCTCTATCGTAATACCGACAACGGCTATTATCATGAACCTGCTTTCCGTTGGCGCCGCTTACGGATTAATCGTGCTGGTATTCCAGAAGGGGGTGCTGCATGAATTCCTCGGACTCACGCAGGTAGCTTCAATCGAGACCTGGCTGCCGCTGTTCCTGTTCGCTGTTCTCTTCGGGCTTTCCATGGACTATCAGGTATTCCTGTTGAGTCGCGTACGTGAACACTATCGGCAATACAATGATAATACGGCGGCGGTGGCTTTCGGGCTCCGTTCCACCGGTAAGCTGATTACCGGCGCAGCACTTGTCATGGTAGCGGTGTTTTCAGGGTTTGCCCTGAGCGATATGGTGATGATGCAGCAAATGGGGTTCGGACTGGCCGTAGCTATCTTAATAGATGCGACGATAGTGCGGTGTGTAATTGTACCGTCGACTATGAAGCTCCTCGGCAAAGCCAACTGGTATCTGCCGAAGTGGCTGTCCTGGATACCGAACGTGAGTATTGGTGAGCAGTCGAGTGCGTCCGGGGAATAGCGCGTAACGCTGGAAAGCAGGTAAGTAAATTATGTCTGGTCAAGGGGTAAAAAGCAAGGTATCGCAAACGGCCAGCTATACCTGTTTTTGCCGTGCCTGTGCCCATGCGGAGAGGGACAAGCGATTTCGGGGGCCCGACTCGATAGCGCAGGTGTTTATCCCTTTCCTGCCTAAGATAATATTCATGAAATGGGGACTGCTGAGGACTCTGGTAATGAAGAGAGTGGTACCGCGCGGAATATATGAGTACGTGTCAGCCAGGACAAAGCTGTTTGATGAAATATATATCAGCGCCATTGATGAGGTTTTGCCGCAAATAGTGATTCTCGGAGCCGGTTTTGACACGCGGGCCTGGCGGTTTAAGCAGCGTAACCACGCTACCAGGGTGTTTGAACTCGATGCGCCGGTTACTCAGCAGATGAAAAAAAAGCTGCTGGATAAAAAGGGTGTTGCCTTCCCCGGGGAGCTTGCATTTACACCTGTCGATTTCGAGGAAGAAGATATTGCCGAAGTGCTCGGCCGGGCGGGTTACCGCAGGGATTTGAAAAGCCTCTTTCTATGGGAAGGCGTTACCATGTATTTATCTGAAGAAGCCGTTGCCGGCACCCTTGAATTCATACGTGAAAATACCGCCGCCGGCAGCCGTATTGTTTTCGATTACGTACGCGCCTCGGTGCTCAGACGTGAGAATACACTGTACGGCGAGGCCGCCATACATAAGACCGTTTTCAATACCGGAGAAGAATGGCGATTCGGGATTGAAGATGGTGCGATAGAGTCGTACCTGTCAGAACACGGCTTTAAACTTACCGCACATTATTCGCCCGGTGAGCTTCAGAAGAAATATCTTACCGCGGATGACGGGACCACGTGCGGACGCATCAACGAAACTCATTGTATCGTTATAGCCACTGTTATTAAGTGACTAACAAAGGAGGACTAAAATGGGTTATTTCAGAATACTGGCGGCCATACCGGGTTTCTTCCTGAGTTCCTTTTTCCTGATGCTACTCTGGGGAGCCATTTGCCCCGATTTCGGTATAGCGTCCATCACCTACGTCAAGTCCATGCTGATTACCATTACCCTCTGGCTGGCGGTCGCTCCCCTGGCCGCGGCAGGTAAAGGACGCCGCTAAAGACGTCTGTCGGCACAATCCCTGTATAGCGGGGCGTCCAAGAGGGGCGCCAGCCCCTATTTAATAACCTCCCCCTCTCCTTGATAGGAGAGGGGGTCAGGGGGTGAGGTAAAAATAAATCAATAAAAGTTGCTATTTACATAATGGCGGATACTTAACATAACCCTGGAAACAATTCAAAGCTATCCAGCTACGAATTGTTTCCTTAGAATCATTTTGGGGGTCTAATGTTTACTTTACCATCCCCCGCTTATCCAGGTCGGTTGCCACATCATTGAGCCCGAGCTCCGCCAGCTTGGCTTTGGTCGGCAGGCCCGAAGGGACATCCCAGCCGCGGTATTCATAGTATTCGCTCTTCATGTTTTCGAATTCATCCCTATCGACTACCGCCCCGACTTTAGAGATTATCTCGCCGTCCTTACCCGGCGCCAGGCATTCGACATTGAAGAAGAGGTCGCCCTTCTGCAGGGGCAGGGTGTGGAAATGGTCAAGCAGCCGGTCGCCTTCGCGTCCCGGCCGTCCCTGGCGCAGCAGTACGGCTCTCTGCAGGTTGAAGTTTCTTTCCCCCATTTTGAACAGTTCGGCCTCGTCAGTTTCTTTCCCCGTAATCGCCGAGTAAACCTCCGGTTCCGTAACGGGTGTGGGGCCGTCTCCGGTATAGCGGGAAGGCAGGGACATCGTCCACCGGAGGTCGCAGACAACAAGGCTTTCCTTGGCGAAAACGCGGTCCTGGAGTCGCTTGGCCGCCAGCGCTTTCCCTTCGTACGTGGAGAAGTCCGCCGCGATTTCGTTTCCCCATATTATCCCGGCGACCTTGCGGAAGTTCTCGATGGTGAGCATCTCACCCAGCTTGGCTTCCCCCATGCCGATCCACATCATCAACATCATACTGACTTCGTGGAGCTGCTGTATGGGACGTCTCGGCTCGGTGGCGTAGATAAGACTCGTCGTGATGAACAGCCGCGGGTCATAGTCCCGCTTTTCGCCCCCGCTGGTAGCCACGTACGTGCTCAGTATTTCCCTGGCTCTGGGTCCGATGGAATCGGCGCCGGCTATCAGGCCTTTAGCAAAGTGTTCGCCGAAGCCTTCTTTAAAAGTAATTTGCCTGGTGAGTTCCTCGATATACTCGGGACCGCCGACCTTCGATAGCGGGATTCCGGTATTCTTTTCGCTGATAACGCCTTCTTTATAGCAGGCATCAAGCCATTCAATCATGCTCTGCATCACGGCGGTATCGATTCCGTAGCCATCGCAGAGCCTCGTGGCCTGCAGGCGCGCTCCGTGAGGTTTGCCGTAATACCTCATGACCATGTCCCCGTAAACATCGGAAGCCTGGCAGAGGGATTTATAAAGCCGGCCGTCTTCGCCGGTATATAGTTGACGGGAGCAGCCGATGCCGCACCCGTAGCAGGAATGGTTGCGGGTAAGCCCGGGCACCTCCCACATCGAGGGCATCGGTACGGTGGGCTTGGTCGCCGCAATACGGTCGACCAGCTGCCGCACTCTGTCGGGGTTAGCGGCTACCGGTCGCTTATCGCCGGAAGCGACGACGATGGCTTTGAGGTTTTTCGAGCCCATCACCGCGCCCATGCCGCCGGAGCCGGAAGCCCCGCCTTCCGCCAGCACGATGGCGAAAGGTATCAGGTTCTCTCCCGCGGGGCCGATGGTCAGCACGCTTACGTTTTTACCCAGTTCCGCTTTCAGGTTATCACTCGCATCGAAGGTGGATAAACCCCAGAGATGAGAGGCGTCGCGTATTTCCACCTTGCCGTCATAAAGGTAAATATAGACGGGTGTATCCGCTTTGCCCTGTACCGCCAGGGCATCGTATCCGGCGTATTTTAACCAGGCGCCCCACCTTTCCCCCAGGCCGCAGTGGGAGAACGTTTCGGGATTGCCCAGGGGCGATTTGGCAAAGATTTTCCAGCGGAAACCGGCAAAGCCGGGAAAACCGGTAAGGGGCCCGCTGGCGCAGATGAAGCAGTTCTCCGGGTCATAGGCTTTTGCCTCCGGCGGCACCATTTCCCAGTAAAGCCGGGCGGCGATGCCGTTGCCGCCGATAAATTTTTCAGCGTAAGCCGCGGTGGGCAATCGACTGGACTTACCGCTGGATAAATCAACCTTGAGTATCTCTCCGGCATATCCGTAATCTGGCATATTCTTAAGTCTCCAATCTTAAATATTTATTTGAAATAATTCTATATAATTAAGACTGTGATATTAATATACTATCTATTTCAATCAGTTTACCATTACTGTACCTGTATAGACATAAGTCGCCGAAGCCAATCAAGCCTCCACCCCAATATTGAACATTAGCTATAGCAAATCCCGTTTCGGGGTCGTAGCCAACTCGTGATATTTCCACAAAACCAATTACTCTCGGATGGTTTTTTCCCCAGTTGCCAAAACCAGCTCGCAATCTGTCTTCAAAAACCATGTCTGATGTAGCATCACCATAATAGTCAATCAAATATCCATCTTCAGGAGCTGATTTTAGAGTAAGGGGGACGGGGTCTTTATTGATTTCAAAGAATCGTTCCATAAGACTAGAATCTGCCGGAATAATGTTCCCGAACTCTTCTTCATAATATTCAATATATGCATCTAAATCTTCGGATGATCTTTTTACATTTTGAATATATTTGTCATAATCAGCATCTTTTTCCCAATCTTTTATATCGTAATATTTTTCAATATACTCAACATCATGATAAAGAAATATTTCAAACTGGGTTATAGGGTCAACTATTACATAATGGTT
>CAYVPT010000043.1:0-11633 GCA_964453865.1 uncultured Dehalococcoidaceae bacterium | reverse complement strand
TACCCGCGGTACCCCGATACTTTCTGGAGCTTCAGACACGCTTTGAAATTTATATCCAAGAAAGCCAATTTCCCGCCCTTGGGACTGCTGACGGTTGCCGCCATGCTTCCCGGCGAGTGGGATAAAAAACTGGTTGATTTGAATGTAAATCCACTCAATAACGAAGATATACAATGGGCTGATTATATTTTTCTCAGCGCTATGACGGTGCAGAAGGATTCGGCGCAGGATGTCATCGCCCGGTGTAATGAGCTCGACACTAAAATAGTCGCCGGCGGACCCCTTTTCACTACCGGATACGAAGAGTTCGAGGGGATCGACCACTTCGTGCTGGGTGAAGCCGAAGTCACGCTACCCCGGTTTTTAGCCGACCTGGCTAAAGGACACCCGCAGCATATTTACACCTCTGATGAACGACCTGACATAGGCAAAACACCCATACCGCTGTGGTCTCTCATCGATATGAAAAAATACTCTGCTATGAACCTTCAGTACTCCCGGGGCTGCCCCTTCGACTGCGACTTCTGCGACATCATCGTGCTTAACGGCCATAAACCCAGGACCAAGAGCCCGCAGCAGATGGTGGATGAACTGGAGGCATTGTACCGCCACGGATTTCGGGGCAGCCTATTCATCGTCGACGATAATTTTATCGGCAACAAGAAGAAATTGAAGGCAGAAACCCTGCCGGCGATGATCGAATGGTCGAAGCGGAAGAAGTACCCTTTCCTGTTCTTCACCGAAGCATCCATTAATCTTGCCGATGACGAACAGCTGATGGATTTAATGGCTGAAGCGGGTTTCAACCGTGTCTTTATCGGCATCGAGACGCCGAATGAAGACGGCCTGGTGGAATGCAACAAGCTGCAGAACAAAAACCGCGACCTGGCTGCTTCGGTAAAGCGAATCCAGAACCACGGCTTCGAGGTGCAGGGGGGCTTCATCCTCGGCTTTGATAGCGACCCGGCATCAATCTTCCGGAAACAGATAGCTTTCATTCAAAATACCGGAATCGTTACGGCTATGGTCGGTCTTCTTAATGCGCCCAACGGGACAAAACTCTACAACCGGCTCAAGAAGGAAAACCGCCTGCTTAAAGATATGTCCGGGGACAATACGGATTTTTCTATGAATTTCATTCCCAAGATGAAATACGAAACGCTGTTGACCGGGTATAAGCATGTTCTGGATACTATCTACTCCCCGCGGCATTATTACGAGCGTGTCGTTGCCTTACTAAAGGAATATAAACCCCGAAAAACGGCCGGTATATCACAACTGCGGTTCAATCATATCACCGGTTTAATCAAGACTCTCTGGTGCTTGGGTGTTACCGACAAAGGGAGAAGGTATTTCTGGAGGCTGTTAATCTTGACTCTCCTCAGGCGTCCGCGTCACTTCGCCCTGTCAGTAGGCCTGTCCGCCTCGGGGTTCCATTTCCGCAAGGTGGCCGAGAGTTACAATATATCTACTCTTATGTTACGCCATCAAAGCGTGTAAATAATCCCTGTATAAACATTCGTCGTACTTGGTCCTCTCTTATCAACATTCTAGAGGCAGGCTTATAATCTATTCATACTTTTCAGAAAACCATCACAAAAAACCCAAGTAAACCCCTATAGTCTTTGTGATTTAGTAAGCTGGCGTTCTACGTTCTAATGAAATATAATTCAAAGAAGCGATTTTACCCGATACTAAGGAGAATTTTGTGACGTATGTAAAAGTTCCAGAACGTATCAGCAGGCTTAATGAACTGGCCGGCAGCCTCTGGTGGAGTTGGCACCCGGTCGGGAGAACCGTATTCAGGAGACTGGACTACACTTTATGGCGGCAGAGCGGGCATAATCCTGTACAGCAGCTCTACGCAATCAGCAAAGACAAACTGGAAGCCGCCGCCAGCGATCCTGCTTTCCTGTCTCTATATGATGCCGCCATTTTAGCCTTCGATAATGAAAAAAGTGACGGAGACTCATGGTACAATACCAACCATGCCGGCGCTTTGACGGGTCCTATCGCTTATTTTTCCATGGAATTCGCCATCCATAATTCGCTGCCTATCTATGCCGGCGGCCTCGGAGTGCTGGCCGGCGACCTCTGTAAAGAGGCCAGCGACCTGGGAATACCCATGGTAGCCGTCGGCTTTATGTACCCGCAGGGATATTTCCGACAATGTATTTCAGCGGACGGCTGGCAGGAGGAAGAATACCAGCAACTGGATTTCAGCAAAGCTCCGGTACACCCCATCCTTTCCAGCACCGGCGAGAAATGCCTGGCTGAAGTTAAGCTGAAAAAACATACATTACACATCGGAGCCTGGCTGGTAGACCTGGGGCGGGTAAACCTCTACCTCCTGGATACCGGCCTGGAAGAAAACGAGCCGCAGGAACGGCAGCTGTCGAGTCGACTCTACACCGCCGACCGAGAACACCGCCTACAGCAGGAGATTTTGCTGGGTATCGGCGGAGTACGCGTCCTGCGGACGCTGGGCATCCAGCCAAGTATCTGGCACGCCAACGAGGGTCATACCGCCTTTATGATGGTAGAACGCGTTAGAGAAGAAGTAGCCCGGGGCAGCTCTTTCACCGAAGCCCTGGAGCGTATTCAAAAGACCTCCGTATTCACCACCCACACTCCCGTCCCGGCCGGTCACGATGTTTTTACTACCGACCTGGTATCACAGTATTTTGATGATTACTGGCCGTCGCTGGGCATCGACCGTGATGCTTTCCTGGACCTCGGGCGGCAGGGGGGTAACGAAGACCACGCCTTTAACATGACCGTCCTCTCGTTAAAGACATCCGGTCACCGCAATGCCGTCAGCCAGCTTCACGGCAAGGTCACCCGCCGTATGTGGTGCGGACTCTGGGTTGACTGCACCGAGGAAGAAGTACCTATTATACATGTTACCAACGGCGTACACGTACCCACCTGGGTTGCCCTTGAAAACCGTCAGCTATATGAACAATACCTTGGAGAAGACTGGTCCAACAGACACGACGATGTGGAACTCTGGAAACAAGTCCAGGATATCCCGGATGATGAACTCTGGAGGGCCCATCTGTTGTTAAAGCGGAAACTATTCCATATCATTCTGGAACGAGCCCAGCGGCGCTGGGCGAGGGGAGAAGCTTCTCCGCAGCAGATTCTGGCCATGGGTTCCTTACTTGACCATGACGCCCTGACGATAGCTTTTGTACGGCGCTTCGCCGAATACAAACGACCGTCCCTATTATTCAGTGACATCGAACGACTTAAAAGGATAGTCAATAATGAGGTACGGCCTGTCCAGATAATCTTCGCGGGTAAATCACATCCCGCCGATACCGCCTCTAAAATACTTCTCCAGCGGGTGCATACCATGGCCAAAGACCGGATGTTCCAGGGTCGGATAGCTTTCCTCGAGGACTACGATATCCGCCTTTCCAGATATCTTGTCCAGGGTGTGGATGTCTGGCTGAACACACCGCGACGCCTGCAGGAAGCCTCGGGAACCAGCGGTATGAAAGCCGTATTGAACGGCGTACTGCACCTTAGTGTCCCAGACGGGTGGTGGCATGAAGCCTACGGCGATAACAACGGCTGGGCCATCGGTGACGATACCATAAAGACCAGCAACGAAGAAGAAGATAAATCCGATGCCGAGGCGCTTTTCAACCTGCTTGAAGACAAGGTCATACCTCTTTACTACAATCGCGATAGAAGGGGTATTCCCCACCAATGGACGGCCATGGTTAAGCAGTCGATAAGTACCATAGTGCCGGTATATTCGGCACGAAGAATGTTAAAAGAATACTGTGAGAAAATGTATCTACCGGCTTCCCGACCTTGACGGAATGAAACTCAGGTGACAGAATAAACCCGTCAATATAACCGCCGGGGGTGTAATATGTCATTTAAAGCATACTACCTGAATCCTGAAGGAAAGCTGCAGCGCGACCTTTCGGAAAACGAAATCATTAACGCGTCTGAGTCCAAACAGGGGTTACTATGGGTGGACTTTCCCGAGATGACGGAGGAAGATGGCAAATTTATGGAGCGGAACTTCCACTTTCACCACCTTTCTATCGAGGACTGTGTCAGCACCGATATTCACCCGCCGAAAATAGACGACTTTAGCGACCATATCTTCATCATTGTGCACGGCATCAATCATATCGCCGAATCAGAAATCGTCGAAACCGCCGAACTGGCGTTTTTCCTCGGTGAGCATTTCGTCATCAGCTGTCATAGCTTCCCGCTATACAGCGTTAACGCCGTGCAGCAAATGGTTGAAGAAGACAGCCACCCTATGAGACGAGGCGCCGATTTCCTGACGCATACCATCATTGATACCCTCGTCGATAATGTCATGCCGACTATTGACCGGATGAACGATGTCGCCGAAGAAATCGAGATTGAGGTAATACACCGTCCGCACCAGAACGTACTTGATGGCATTCTTAAGCTCAAGCGTTCCTCCCTGAAGGTACATCGCATCATGGCGCCGCAGCGCGAAGTACTCAACCGCCTGAGCCGCGGCGAGTTCCCGATGATAAAACCCGAAGCTCAAATATTTTACCGGGATATCTACGACCACATTGTCCGCATCGAAGACCTGAACCAGACAATCCTTGACCGTACCGACAATGCCATCGCCACTTATCTTTCCTCGGTCGCTAACCGTCAGAATGAAACGATGAAGGTCCTTTCCATCGTAGCTACCATTTTCATGCCGCTGACGCTCCTGGTTGGTATATATGGAATGAACTTCGTAAATATGCCGGAGCTGGGTTGGCGCTGGGGATATTTCGCCATTCTGGGAATTATCGGGGCAGTGATAATAGTGCTCCTCTGGCGGTTCTGGGTCGGCGGCTGGTTCGCCTGGGGTAGAAAACGTATGTCCTGGATGAAGCCGTTTATCATAGAGACCAAGAAACTGCGCGGTTATCTGGCTCCGAACCTGAAAACCCGGCGAGGTCAGCCTACCGCTGCGGATACTCAACCGGATAATAAGTGACCAGCTAATATATCATATTACTCTTTTTCGCCGGGCAGGTAATAACGAAAAATATAACAACAAATGAAATACACTGAAAGCCGTCAGCGCGTCATCATCGAGGCCGTCAGCCCGGAGGTTGACAACGGCCGATACCCGGCTAAAAGTATCGCCGGTGATACCGTTATTGTTGAAGCGGATATCTATGCCAACGGGCACGATACTCTTTCGGCACGCTTGTTGTACCGACGTGAAAACGAAAAGGAATGGAAAGAGACTCCGATGCGGCACCTTATCAATGACCGCTGGCAGGGGGTCTTTGTAGCTGCCAGAGCAGGCAATTACGTGTTCACCATCACGGCCTGGGTCGACCGTTTCCAGTCATGGTGCTATGACCTGAAAAAACGCAACTACGCCGGACAGAAAGACATGGCTGTTTACCTGATGATGGGAGTCCAGTTAATTACAGAGGCGAGCCAGCGTGCTACAGAGCCCGACCGACAGAAACTGGTCGAATACGCCGAGAGTTTAAAATCCGACCGTATTAGCCAGGAGAAAAAGATCGAACTGGCTCTCGGTGACGGCATCAAACGCTTTATGGAAAAGCATGATGACCGTCAATATGCCGTGACTTATTCCCGGGAACTTATCATTTCGGCAGAGCGGGAGAAAGCTTTATTCGGCGCCTGGTACGAGATGTTTCCTCACTCAACGTCCACCGAACCCGGCAAGCACGGCACTTTCCAGGACTGCGAAAACCGCCTGCCGTATATTGCCTCGATGGGATTCGATGTGCTCTATTTCCCGCCTATCCACCCGGTAGGCAAGACCAATCGTAAAGGAAAAAACAACGCCGTTACCTGCCAGCCCGGCGACCCGGGTACACCCTGGGCGATCGGCTCCGAAGACGGCGGGCACAAGGCCGTTAATCCCCGGCTGGGTACGCTGAAAGACTTCAAACACCTCATAGCTGAAGCCAAAAAGCACAACATTGAAATTGCCCTGGATATCGCTTTTCAGTGTTCGCCGGACCACCCGTATGTCAGAGAGCACCCCGAGTGGTTTCTCTGGCGACCCGACGGCACCGTACAGTATGCGGAGAACCCGCCGAAGAAATATCAGGATATCTACCCGCTTAACTTTGATACAGAAAACTGGAGAGAACTCTGGGAGGAGCTTAAAAGCATCTTCATTTACTGGGCAGAGCAGGGAACCCGTATCTTCCGCGTGGATAATCCCCACACCAAACCATTTCAATTCTGGGAGTGGCTCATTTCCGAGGTAAAAAAAGACTTTCCGGACACGATATTTCTTTCCGAGGCTTTTACCCGGCCCAAGGTTATGTACCACCTGGCCAGGCTGGGATTTACCCAGTCATATACCTATTTCACCTGGCGCAATCATAAGAAAGATATTACCGATTATCTCAACGAACTGACGCAAGCGCCGGTAAAGGACTTTTTTAGACCAAATTTCTGGACGAACACACCGGATATACTCCAGGAGTATTTACAGACCGGCGGGAGACCAGCTTTTGTAGTCCGCCTGGTACTGGCGTCGATGCTCAGTCCCAGCTACGGCATCTATGGTCCCGCCTTCGAACTGATGGAGAACATACCCCGTGAACCCGGCAGCGAAGAATACCTGAATTCGGAAAAGTACGAAATCAAGCTGTGGGATATTGACCGAGAGGACAGCCTCAAGGAAATCATTGGTCGTATAAATCGCATTCGCCGTGAAAATCCTGCCTTGCATCGCAATTACAACCTGTGGTTTAATGACACCAAGGACGACCAGCTGATATGTTTCAGCAAACATACCGATGACCTGTCTAATATCATACTGACCGTGATCAATTTCGACCCGCATGCCACCAGGTCCGGTACGGTGAACGTGCCCCTGAAATCCTGGGGGTTCGATACCGAAAAACCGTACCGGGTTCATGACCTGTTGAGTGATAACATATACCAGTGGCGCGGTGAATGGAATTTCGTGGAGCTAAATCCCGATGTTTACCCCGCCCATATATTCCGCCTTATCGATGTTACCCGCCTGTAGAACACGGATGATAACTTTGACAATGCCGGTGAAAAAGGTCAATAATCTAAAAAAAGGATGATAGGGCTATGGTTGACAGAGAAATAATATTAACAGCAGTGACCGACCGCAGTGAACTCGAACTCCTTACCGAGCAACTCGGTGACGAAGGCTACGAAATCATCGCCGCGGCAAGCGTCCCTGAACTGGTGACCGCTATCGAGCAAGAGGGTAATATTTCGCTGGCGGTGGTGGATATGTCGGCTTTCGACAAGAGTATCTGGGCGCAATTGGAAAGATTGAATGATTCTCATATACCGTTCTTCGTCCTTTCACCGGACCGCAGCCCCACGGTCCAGAGGGACAGTCTGAAGCATGGCGCCAGCGGCCTGTTTACCAGAGGAATCGACCTGAAAGACTTACTGGAGCATATCCACGTATTGCTGGGCAAATGATGTAACGATGGTAAACTCAGAATCAACCAACGCGGGTAGCGAGCTTCTCTGGTACAAGGACGCGATAATCTACGAACTCCACATACGTTCCTTTTTCGATAGTGATGCCGACGGTGTGGGCGACTTTTCAGGGCTGATACATAAACTCGATTATCTTGAAGATTTAGGCATCAATACTATCTGGCTGCTTCCTTTCTATCCCTCACCCCTCAGAGATGATGGCTACGACATTTCAGATTATTATAATATTCAGCCGGCTTACGGCACGATGAGTAATTTTAAGACCTTTGTCGATGAAGCTCACCGCCACGGCATCCGCGTCATCATCGAACTTGTGGTCAATCACACATCAGACCAGCATTCCTGGTTTCAAAGAGCCCGGAAATCACCGCCGGGCAGCCAGTACCACAATTTCTATGTATGGAGCGATACCTCGGAAAAGTACCAGGACGCCCGTGTTATTTTTAAGGACTATGAGATGTCAAACTGGGCCTGGGACCCGGTGGTAAAGCAGTACTACTGGCACCGTTTCTACTACCACCAGCCGGACCTTAATTATGACAACCCGGCCCTGAAAAAAGCTCTTATCAAGGTGATGGACTTCTGGCTGAAACTCGGCGTTGACGGACTCCGTGTCGATGCTGTGCCTTACCTCTACGAACGCGAAGGCACCAACTGCGAGAATCTGCCGGAAACCCATAGTTTTTTAAAAGAACTACGCGCCCATATCGATAAGAAATTTAATAACCGGATGCTGCTGGCCGAAGCTAACCAGTGGCCCGAAGATGTCGCAGCCTATTTCGGCGATGGCGACGAGGTCCACATGGCTTTTAATTTCCCCATCATGCCCCGCCTTTTCATGGCCCTCCGCATGGAAGACCGCTTTCCGATTGTTGATATCCTCCGGCAGACGCCGTCAATCCCAAATTCATGCCAGTGGGCTCTGTTCCTGCGGAATCACGATGAACTGACACTAGAGATGGTCACCGATGAAGAACGCGACTATATGTACCGCGTCTATGCGGCCGACCCCATGGCACGCATCAACCTGGGTATCCGCCGCCGCCTGGCTCCCCTGCTTGGCAATGACCGAAGGAAGATGGAATTGATGAACAGCCTTCTTTTTTCGCTGCCCGGCACGCCGGTCATCTACTACGGCGATGAAATCGGCATGGGGGACAACTTCTACCTCGGTGACCGCAACGGCGTGCGTACCCCCATGCAGTGGAGTCCCGAGAGGAATGCCGGCTTTTCGCGGGCCAACCCGCAGCGGCTTTTCCTGCCGCCGATTATCGACCCCGAGTACCATTATGAAGCCGTCAATACGGAAAACCAGATAAACAATCCCGATTCCCTGCTCTGGTGGATGAAACGCATAATCGCCCTGCGTAAACGCTACCGGTCCTTCGGGCGGGGCAGCATCGAGTTCCTGCAGCCGGAGAACCGCAAGGTCCTGGCATATTTCCGGCAATATGAAGATGAAACCATCCTGATAGTAGCCAATCTTTCACATCTGGCACAGCAGACGCAACTCGACCTCTCCCGGTTCACCGGCTATCGACCGGTCGACCTCTTCGGGCGGGTGGAATTCGCTCCGATTACCGATACGGAATATTCCTTCACATTTAGCCCTTACACGTTCTTCTGGTTCTCACTGGAGCCGCAACCGGCGGAGCCATCGCTCCTGCCGATAATGCCGGCTGAGAAAGCCAGAGAAATACTCTTAATCAGCGAAACCGAGGAAGCGCTTTTCGGGAAAAAAGAGAACTGGTTCGTTATGGAAGCGGTGTTACTGGACTATATCAAAGGACAGCGGTGGTTCCGCGGTAAAGCCCGGGATGCCTGGGCGACCGAAATCCAGGACATCATACCCATGCGGTTTGATAATACGACCGCCTACGTTACCCTTCTTGAGATTGAATATCGGGAGGGAGAGGCGGAGACGTATGTCATTCCCCTGACAACCGCCCCGATTGATCATGAAGATGATATTAGCAATAAATATCCTCACGCTATTGTTGCCTATTTAAAGTCGCGGGAGAAAAACGATAAAAACCTCCTTTATGACGCTATGGTCAATACCGATTTCAATCTCTCTTTGTTGAATGCCATCCAGCGCCGCCGCATTTTTAAAAGCACCAACGGGCAAATATCCGCCCTGCCCGGTCGCTTTTTCAGTAAATCGTTCAATGCCACGATAAAAAGTATGGAGCCTTCCCCGATGAAAGCCGAGCAGAGCAACACTTCTATTTCCTACGGAGAGCAACTGATTTTCAAGTTGTTCCGGAAACTGGAAGACGGCATCAATCCCGATGTGGAAATAGGCCATTTTCTCACGGAAAATACCTCTTATAAAAATATCCCTCAGGTAGCCGGTTCTCTTGAATATCGAAGTGGTCGCAACAAACCGGTAAGCCTCGCCATTCTCGAGAGCTACGTACCCAACGAAAGCAATGCCTGGCAATTCACGCTTGATTCTCTGGAACGTTATTTCGAAACCGCACTGGCTCATCCCACGGTACAGTCCCCGCCGGTACCGCATAAATCCCTGCTTTCGCTGCCAAAGGAGCTGCCCTCACTGGCCAGTGACACTATCGGGATGTACGTTGCATCGGCACAGCTTCTCGGACAGCGTACCGCCGAACTGCACGTGGCGCTGGCTTCGGGACCGGCAAATACGGAATTCGCCCCGATACCGTATACCCTGATGTATCAAAAATCATTGTATCAGTCACTGCGAGGATTCGCCGTAAGGACCCTTCAGATATTGCAGGAAAATCTTACCCGTCTGCCGGAGGAATCACAGAAAGACGCGCTAGCCGTACTTGAAATGGAAAAAACCATTATCGACCGCTATAACCTTATACAGCACGGGAAAATAGAGGCTTCACGCATTCGGTGCCATGGCGATTACCATCTGGGACAGGTACTCCATACCGGCAAGGACTTTGTTATTACGGATTTTGAGGGCGAACCGGCCCGTTCTCTCAGCGAACGCCGCATCAAGCGTTCCCCCCTCAGGGATGTAGCCGGGATGATACGTTCTTTCAATTATGCGGCGTATACCGCCCTGACGAAACAGGTCGCGTTACAGCAAAGGCATGAAAACACAACGTCGCTGCTGCATCAATGGGCGCAGTACTGGTATACCTGGGTTTCGGTAGTCTTTTTAAATACTTATCTGGATATCACCCGGCAGGCAGGACTGATACCGGAAGACCCGGAGCAATTAAAAATACTCCTGGACGCCTTCCTCCTTGAAAAAGCTATCTACGAGGTCAATTACGAATTGAATAACCGGCCCGACTGGATTATGGTACCTTTGCAGGGCATATTACAGATGCTTGAGGCGGAAGGATAACAAGTGGTTTAAATGACTCGCCGAAAAAGCACCGGACGCCAGCCCTTGAAAAAAGAGATTAGTCCCCCGACCACCGTCGATACAAGTTTATCGCTCCTCTCGGATACCGACCTCTACCTCTTTAATGAAGGCAATCATTACAAACTTTATGACAAGTTAGGAGCGCACCGGTTAGAAACCGGCGATACCGACGGTACCTATTTCGCCGTATGGGCGCCCAATGCCCGGGAAGTCTATGTAACCGGCGATTTCAACGACTGGAACAGGAACAGTCACCGGCTGCAGCCCAAAGGTGTATCCGGCATCTGGGAGGGATTTATTGGAGGCGTCAAAGCCGGGAATGTCTATAAATACTATATCGTCTCGCAGTATAAAGGCTATACCGTCGAGAAGGCCGACCCGTTCGCGTTTTCCAGCGAAATCCCCCCGAAAACGGCATCAATCGTCCGGGACCTTGAATACGACTGGAGCGACCGGGAATGGATGCAGGAACGCCACAAGATAAACAGTCTCGACGCCCCCATCTCCATCTATGAAGTACATCTCGGCTCGTGGCGGCGCGTACCCGAGGAAGGCAACCGCTCCCTGACCTATCGGGAAATGGCCCCCCGGCTGGCCAGGTACGTCAACCAGCTGGGTTTCACCCATGTCGAATTTCTGCCGGTCATGGAACACCCCTTTTACGGTTCCTGGGGCTACCAGACGACGGGATACTTCGCGCCTACCAGACGCTACGGGACGCCGCAGGACCTCATGTACCTCATCGACTACCTCCACCAGCATAATATCGGGGTCATCCTCGACT
>CAYVPT010000042.1:0-11634 GCA_964453865.1 uncultured Dehalococcoidaceae bacterium | reverse complement strand
CATCTTGTTAAAAGCCGACCTACATATTCACACTCAGTATTCCATGGACTGCCAGACGCCCCTGGACAAGATTATTAAGCGGTGCCAGGAGCTTGGGATAAACTGCATTGCTATCGCTGACCACGGCACGACCGAAGGCGCCCTGAAAATGCAGGAGATAGCGCCGTTTAAGGTAATCGTAGCCGAGGAAATATTGACCACCGAGGGCGAAATCATGGGTATGTTCCTCAAGGAGACCATACCCAGCGGTATCACACCTCGGGAGGCGGTGAAGGCTATCCGGGAGCAGGACGGACTGGTGAACATCCCGCATCCTTTCGAGACGATACGGGGCTCGGCTTTGAAAGACCCGATTATTGATGAATTAGCTGGTGAAATTGACCTGATGGAGGTGTTGAACTCGCGTACTCCTTTACCGGCAAACTCGAATAAAGCCCGGGCTTTTGCGGAGAAACACGGCATTCCGGGGAGCGCCGGCAGCGATGCACATTCTGTCTTTGAAATCGGTAACGCCTACGTGGAAATGTCGGAATTCAATAATAAAGATGAATTTCTCAAGGCGCTGGCAGAGGGTGAAATTCGGGGACGCCGGTCAGGTGTGTTCGTACACTTTTTCAGTGTCTGGGCAAGATTACGAGCCAGACTCCGCCGAAGGGGGTGAATGTGAGCCATCGATATAAAATCGGCTGGTTTTCCACGGGGAGGGGAGCCGGTTCAAGGGCTCTGCTGCAGACAGCGCAGGACGCTATCCTGTCCGGAGAACTCGATGCCGAAATAGAGTTTGTCTTTTGCGCCCGGGAACGCGGCGAGACCGAATCTACCGACCGGTACCTGGACATGGTGAAAGACTACGGCATACCGCTGGTCAGTTTTTCCTACCAGAAGTACCGGGCAATGAGGGGCATGCCCAGTCCCGACCTGTCACAGCCCCTGCCGCCGTGGCGTATTGATTATGATAAAGAGGTCCTCAAGTTATTAAAAGAGTTCAAACCCGACCTGGTTATGCTGGCCGGGCTGATGATTGTCACCTCGCTCCTGATGTGCGATAAATACGATATTATTAACCTGCACCCGGCGGCGCCGGATGGTCCCGCCGGAACGTGGCAGCAGGTCATCTGGAAGCTGATTGAGACCGAGGCGGATATTCAGGGGATAAAGATGCATGTGGCGATACCGGAGCTGGACATGGGGCCGACGGCCACCTACTGTCTCTTCCCGATACGCGGCGGAACCTTCGACAGGTTGTGGGAGGAGATAAAGGGGAAAACGGTGGAGAAGATTAAGGCGGAGCAGGGTGTGGAGAATAACCTGTTTAAAGCCATCCGGCAGCACGGCGCGGTGCGGGAACTGCCGATGACGATAGCCACTCTCAGGGTTTTCAGCGAAGGCAAGGTAAAGATAACGAAAGACCGGCAGGTGGTTGATGCTGCCGGTCATGTCATTAAAGGATACGACCTCACTAAAGAAATAGACGAGATGGTGAAGGGCAAGCTGGGATAAACAGGATGTCATTCCAGCGAAGGCTGGAATCCAGAGGGTAAGGGTGGTGTGGATTCTGGCCTGCGCCAGAATAACAATCTATTCTACTTCTTATCTTTCTTGCCTTTTTCTTCTTCCTCGGCTGCTTTAACCAGGACCTCGTCGATGAGGCCGTACTCAACGGCCTGCTCGGGGTTCAGGTAGTAATCGCGGTCGGTATCGTGGGTTATTTTATCCAGGGGCTGGCCGGTATGTTTGACGAGGATGTCCTTGATTATATCATTCAACCGCACGATTTCTTTGGCGGCTATAACAATGTCCGCCGCCTGCCCCTGGGCGCCACTTACTGCCTGATGCATATGGATGGTGGCATGGGGCAGGGCGAAACGCTTGCCCTTGGCGCCGGAGCAGAGCAGCACCGTGGCCATGCTGGCCGCCATGCCCACGCAGATAGTGGAAACATGCGGGCGGATAAGCTGCATGGTGTCATAGATAGCTAAACCCGAACTGATCTGGCCGCCGGGGCTCTGGATATACATATTGATATCCCTATCCGGGTCTTCCCGCTCCAGGTAGAGAAGCTGGGCGATAAGCGTGTTGGCAACGGGGTCGGAAATAGGGGTAAAAAGCATGATGATACGCTCTTTAAGAAGCATGGAATAAAGGTCCCACATTCTTTCGCCCCTGGGGCCAGTCTCCACCACGCCGGGTATGACATTCATGGGTAGATTATTCATTTTTTCGCCTCCTTTTTCTTCCTTGGAGATTTTCTGGGTTTTTTAGCTATCTCGGTCAAACGTTCGATAGTTTTACGCGTTTTCAATGATTGTTTAATAGACTCGCGAGTCTGCGGGGTATCCAGCAATTTACGCATCTCCTCTTTTCTATCGTCCGCAGCGCTCATGGTCATATTGCTAATGCCGTTTTCGATATCGGACTCGGTAACCTCTATCTTTTCATCGGTAGAAATCTGGCTTAGAACCAGGGAGGCGGTAACGTTCTTCGTCGCCACCGGGCGTAATTCCTCCTGAAGCTGCTCCGGCGTCTTGTTAATGCTCTGGAGGTACTGGTCCATACTCTGCCCCGACATCTGCAGTTGCCGGGCCTGCTCGTTGATAATGCGGTTGATCTCCAGATTTACCAATACTGGCGGGTACTCCACTTTAGCCTGCTCGACGACGTCATTGATTAGCTTCTCCTCGAAGTCCATCCGAACGCGTTCCTCGCCACGTACGCGCAGGCTCTTGGTAGCCTCCTCCCGGAGTCTATCCAGCGTTTTAAACTCGGGCGAGACCTGGCTGGCGAAGTTGTCATCAAGTTCGGGGAGTTTCTCTTCCTTGATTTCGTGTATTTTGACCTTGAAATGCCCTTCTTTGCCGGCTACGTTTTCACCGGGATAGTCCGCGGGGAAGTTTATCTTGAACTCCCTTTCCTCGTTTTTCTTCAAGCCGACTATCTCGGCGGCGAATCCCGGCGCCGGGGATATCATGTCCTTCAGGATTTGCATCTGAGCAGCGACTTTCTTAACGTATGGCTTGTCCTCAACAGTGCCGTTGATATCGATAACGGCCATGTCGTCAAAGTCCAGCGCCCGGTCGACGGGTTCCCAGGTGGCGTGCTGGTGGCGCAGTTCTTCTAAGACGGAGTTAATATTTTCTTCCTTGATATCAACCTTTTCCGGTTTCATACGGATACTTTTATAGTCGCCGAGTTCAACGGTGGGCTTCAGGGGCACAACAACATTGAAAATGAGAGGGTCGGCCTGGGTTATTTCCAGCTCCGGCTGGGCGTAAGGCTCGATGGAATGCTCCTTGAGAGCCTGTTCATATACCTGAGGAATGAGGTGGTCGAGAGATTCTTCTATGAGCCTGGACTTGCCCAGGTGCCGCTCTACTACCGACCGGGGGGCTTTCCCCTTGCGGAAGCCGGGAACATCCGTCTTCGGAGCCAGGTGCTCGTAGGCATGCTGTATACCGTCTTCCATCTCGGCAGGCTCCAATTCAATGGTCAGGAATGCCTGGCGGTTCTCCTCTTTTTCTTTGGTTACTTTCAAATTACCTCCCCGATAATCTACTCTTCTTCGCGCAATCTAATGTGCAGGTCCGCCAGCTGCTCCTCGGAAACGGCCGAGGGTGTGTCGAAAGTCAGGTCGGTAGCCGCCTGGTTCTTGGGGAAGGCGGTGACTTCCCTGATATTGCTCTCTCCCGCCAGCACCATGGTAGTGCGGTCGATGCCGGCGCCGAATCCCCCGTGCGGCGGAGCCCCGAAGTCGAAAGCTTCCAGCATATGCCCGAAGAGGTTCTTTATACTATCGTCACTGTATCCCAGTATTTTAAATATCTTTTTTTGCAGGTCCGCACGGTGTATGCGGATACCCCCGCTGGCAAGCTCCCAGCCGTTGCAGACGATATCGTAGTTTTTCCCGAGGACTTTTTCCGGAGCGCTGTCCAGTAAAGTTATATCTTCATCCCGGGGGTGGGTAAAGGGGTTGTTGACCGCTTCCCAGCCTCCGGTTTCAGCGTTGTGTGCCATCAGCGGGAAATCAACGATAAAAGCAAAGGCAAGCATTTGAGGGTCGGCCAGGTTTAGACGGCGCGCCATCTCGCGGCGGAGTATATCCAGTACCGGACAAATCTCCTCCGGTTCTCCGGCGACGATAAGCAACAGGTCGCCGGTATTTGCCCGGCAGCGTCCCGCCATTTCTTTGACCTGTTCCAAAGTCAAGAATTTAGCCGCTACCGACTTTATCATGTCCTGAGTAAGTGTCTCTATATGGCTTCCCGGTGTGCCCAGAGAGATGGTCAGCAGACCTTTAGCCCCGGCACTGACTGCGAGCTGGTTGAGCTCTTCCAGCTGGTGGCGGGTATATTCGCCGCAGCCGGGGGCGGCCATTCCCCTGACGCAGCCACCGGCAGAGATGGCTGATTTGAACACGGTAAAGTCCGTCCTGGCGGCGATATCGGTAAGATCGGCTGTTTCCATACCGTAACGCAAATCGGGCTTGTCCGAGGCGTAGCGCGCCATCGCCTCGGCGTAGGTCAATCGCGGGAAAGGCTTGATAATTTTAAGGTCGGGTTTAACGGTCCGTGCCAGAGAAGTATAAAGTTCTTCCAGAAGCTGGAGGACATCCTCCTCTGTTACAAAGCTCATCTCGACGTCAAGCTGGGTGTGTTCCGGTTGGCGGTCGGCACGCAGGTCTTCATCGCGGAAGCATCGGGCCAGTTGATAATACTTTTCCAGTCCGCCCACCATTAGCATCTGCTTTATTTGCTGTGGGGATTGGGGTAGGGCGTAGAAACAGCCGGGATGTACCCGACTGGGCACCAGATAATCCCGGGCGCCTTCCGGGGTGCTTTTAACGAAGATGGGCGTTTCTACCTCGATGAAGCCGCGGGCGTCCAGGAAATCGTGCATAAACCTCATCACCCGGTGGCGGAGCATCAGGTTTTCCCGCATCCGGGAGTGGCGCAGGTCCAGGTAGCGGTATTTAAGGCGGACGTTTTCATCAACTTCGGTTTCTTCGTTGATATAGAAAGGAGGTGTATTGGATGTATTGAGTATCTCGGCTTCCTTAACGATTACCTCGACATCGCCGGTGGGGATTTTCGTGTTCTCGGTACCCGCCGGGCGCAGGGCTACTTCGCCGGTGATTTTGATAACGAATTCGCTACGTATTGATTCAGCAATTTTCAGACATTCCGCCGATATTTCCGGGTTGAAGACCGTCTGGACGATGCCTTCCCGGTCCCGCAGGTCGATAAAGATAAGTCCGCCGTGGTCGCGGCGGCGGTTGACCCAACCGGCCAGGGACACGGTGGTACCGATATGCTCTTTTCGTAGAGAACCGCAGGGATGTGACCTGAACAAAATATTCCCCCGTGATAAATAGGACGCTACTCTTGATTATAGCTTATCGAGGTAGGCGCTTCAACATAACAAGGCTATCCTCAACCTGCCGGTTATTGAAAAAAAGCAGTAATTCTGCTATAATTTTATGTAATCCCATTGATGAGGGGTATATTCGCGTGGCCAAAACGATAACAGAAATCAACGAAAAAATAAAAGCCGGACAGGCCGTGGTCTTTACCGCCGAAGAGATAATCGATATAGCGCGGGAAAAAGGCGTAAGCCAGGCTGCCCGCGAAGTGGACGTGGTCACTACGGGCACCTTCGGCATCATGTGCTCCTCCGGTGCTTATTTCAATATCGGTCATACCAGACCCCGGATAAAGCTGGGAGGCGGGCGGTCTTACCTTAACGACGTTCCGGCTTACACGGGACTGGCGGCGGTGGACCTGTTCCTGGGGGCCAACGCGCTGCCCGACGACGACCCGAGGAACCGCATCCATCCCGGCGAGTTCAACTACGGCGGAGGTCACGTCATCGAAGAGCTGGTGGCCGGCAAAGACGTACGCCTGGTCGCCACGGCTTTCGGCACGGACTGCTATCCGCGCAAGCGACTGGAGACATGGATAAACATAAAAGACCTCAACGAGGCGGTGCTGTTTAACGTCAGGAACGCCTACCAGAACTACAACGTCGCCGTTAATATGTCCGATAAGACGATTTATACCTACATGGGGATGTTGAAACCGAAACTGGGCAATGCCAACTACTCCTCGGCGGGGCAGCTTTCGCCGCTGTTCAACGACCCGTATTACCAGACCATCGGCATCGGTACCCGGATATTCCTGGGCGGAGGCACCGGTTTCATTGCCTGGCAGGGAACGCAGCACAATCCCGGCGTGCCCCGGACGGAAAAAGGTATCCCTAAAGAGGGTGCCGGCACGCTGGCGGTCATTGGCGACCTCAAGCAGATGATCCCTCAGTGGCTGGTGGGCACGAGTGTGCAGGGCTACGGGTGTTCTCTGATGGTCGGTATCGGCGTACCGATTCCGGTACTGTCCGAGGAAATCCTGCAGTATACAACAATTACCGACGCTGATATCCTGGCCCCGGTTATCGATTACTCGGACGCTTTTCCGCAGCTCAAGCCGGACATCCTGGCTGAAGTCAGTTATGCCGAGCTCAAGAGCGGCGAGATAAAGGTGAAAGGCAAAGACGTACCGACAGCTTCCCGCTCCAGCTACCCGAAGGCGGTGGAAATCGCCACGATATTGAAGGACTGGATAAAGTCAGGAGAGTTTTTACTCACCGAGGCGGTAGCGCCGCTCCCGGGTGTGGAGTCCGGCGTGGCTTTGAAGTCGTTAAACGAGCGTCCCGTCGATACCGGACAAGAGGTATAAGCGATGGCTGTTTCCAAGAAAATCGTCCTGCGTTTCCCCAAGCGGATGGTAGACCGCCCGATAGTCTACCGGCTGGTTAAAGACTATGACCTGGAGTTCAATATCCTCAAGGCTTCCATCACTCCCGAGCAGGAAGGTCTGCTGGTGCTGGAGCTTAAAGGCAACCAGGCGGAGTACGATAGAGGCATCGATTTCCTTCTTAAAGCCGGCGTCAAGATACAGTCGTTAAGCCAGGACGTAAAACGCAATGAGGAAAGGTGCACGCACTGCGGGGCCTGCGTCACCGTCTGCCCGACCGGGGCTTTCCGGCTGGACCCGAAGAACCGGCTGGTAATATTCGAGAACGATAAGTGCATCGCCTGTGGGCTGTGCATCCCCGCCTGCCCACCCCACGCGATGGAAGTGCATTTTTAACGGATACACATACTTCTCTTCCTGACTCCTCTTAACTTAATCCATCCCCCTAGCCCCCTTCCTTTGGAAAAGGAAGGGGGCATATTAACAAATGGAATCCTGCTTATTGGGGATTTGTTTTATAAAGGCCAGTGATGGGCATGGTTATAAGTGACGACCGCCTCCCTATCCCCCTTCCGGGGATTGAGCGGGGGGGGGTGTGGTGGTTGGAAGGCTACGGGGTAAGCCGTAGATGACGCGAGGGCGGCCCGGGTGGGAATAGATAACAACCCAGGGGTGGGGAAAAAAGAAACGGATTGCCACGTAGCTACGTTTACACTGAGCGGAGCGAATATGCTCCTCGTAATGACAGGTGAAGGATAAGCTGGATTCCCGCTTTCGCGGGAATGACATGATGTGATATGAAAAAAGACGAATTTCAGCCGCGCAATTACCGTCACTGGATTGAAGGAAAGGAACTCGTTGCGTTCAGTGTTGCTGAAAAAGAGACCGATTTATACATCCGCGCTTCCTCAAATTTACAGCGGAAAGCCTACCGCCTGGTGCTGAAATACCGCTATCAGCTGGAAAGCTATATCAAGCGAAATCCGTCTTTCCGGACATCCCTCAAGCCTGTTGCCGTACCGGAATACGCGCCGGCTATCGTCAGGCAGATGGCACAGGCGGGACAGAAAGCCGGCGTGGGACCCATGGCGGCGGTAGCCGGAGCCATCGCGGAATGCGTCGGGCAGGAACTTTTAACCTTTACGCCGGAGATAATCGTGGAAAACGGAGGAGATATCTTTCTCAAGATAAAGAAAAACAGGGTAGTGGGCATATTTGCCGGAGACTCACCGCTGACGGGGAAGATAGGACTGGAGATAGAGTCCCGGGATACGCCCCTGGGTATCTGTACCTCATCGGGGACGGTGGGGCATTCCCTGAGCTACGGTAAAGCCGATGCGGTAATCGTCGTGGCGGCGGATGCCGCCCTGGCCGATGCTGCGGCAACGGCCATCGGGAACCGGGTAAATAAACCCGCCGATACCGATGACACTCTGGGGTTTGCCCAAGGTATCGGCGGACTTAAGGGAGTCGTTATTATTACGGGTGAAAAAGCAGGCGCCTGGGGTGACATAAAGCTATGTGAGACAGGCGCCTGAACGATAATTATCTGGATATTTTCAGTTCCAGGCTATCGATACCTCCGGAGACCCCTTTCAAAGGAGTTACCATACCTACGATAGTGCTCTTGATGATTTCGGTGGGGACGTAGCTGAGCGGTACTTCGGCGCCGTTAAGGCTTATTGCCACCAGACCTTCGTTATCTATGGTAAGCTCTAAAATTTTAATATCGCCGGTGTCCTTCAGGCTGGCGAGTATGCCGCCGACGACATGGTCGATGTACCCGGTGACGAAATAATCGAGTTCAACAGGCGTATTATTAACGGTAAGACTGATTTCTCTGGACACTACTGATTCTCCTTTCGTTTTGCAGCTTTTCTTAAATGCCGACGCAGTTCTGTAAAGAAGTGGTTTTCTTTGGCGGCGTGAGTTTCGAGTAGCTTTCGCGAATGATTGATCTGGAGCTTCATATCCCTGACGCCGGCATTCCACAGTTCGGGGGACAAACTCCCGCCCGATAACTCGGAAACACGTTTCCTGGAAAGTGACAGGCGGTCCCGCAGGTCGGAATGTTCAAAGAGAATAGAGTTGAGAGCGGTAATGAGTTTTTCATCGCCCTGCTTGGCCACAGCCGGCAGGAGAATGGTCTCTTCGTGTTTAAAGTGCTTCTCCAGCCAGGTGTCGATTGATTCCAGCATTTTCTCAAGTTCCGGCAGGTTGTGGCTTCCGGTGCGGTCGCCTGATGCGGCTGTAACCCCGGCTGCTTTCAGGTCCGATAACAAGCTGATATCATTGGCTGCCTTTTCTATGGACTCCGTTTTCTGACTGATTTTTCTGTGTTCCGCTATAAGCTGGTTGATAAGCTGTAAAGTTTCATCCACAAGCCTGCCTCCTCTTTATCTATATTGCCTGCCATACCGGTCTATAATCAGCCAGACACAGTATAACATAGCCGGTGTTACCCTCACTATACCCGGGTTCTCGTATGACTGCCGGCGCGCCAGGAAAAACCTTTATCACCGTTCACGTTCCCGCTTTTTTTACGAATGAACGCGGCCGATACGGTAGAGCGCTATTCCGGTACCACCGAGGGCCAGGCCGGTAACGACCATAAATGCCCCGCTGGCCAGTGCCACCTGGACGAGACCGAAAGCGGCCACCGCCAGGTACAGGTAGTTCTCCAGGTTCATTGCCTGCGCGTAAGAAAGATGGGCGGGATTGGTCGGGTCATAGCGGCCGTCGCCGAGTAATTCCTGGTAAGTGGGCGCGATACCGCGGCGGTGCTCCGCAATAGTGTCGGCGGCTTTTTGGGCCGAATCGATGTCGGTTATTGAAGTATAGACGTTTGGCTTCTCGGGGTCCAGAGCCAGCGTAACGTTCTCAACCTCCATCCGATCTATGATGAGGTTGTTCTTGGAGAATCCCTGCCCGATAAAGACACCACCTATAACGACACCTACCAGTCCGAGCACTAACACGAAAATTCCCAGAAAACGAATCGGATTCATTTTGATACCTCCCCAATATTTATTAGTCTAATTTTAAGAGGCAGACCGACACTGCGTATATGATATTTATCACATGTTTTCCTGAGTAATGTATATATATCACAACAATAGGTAGGAATCAATACCTGCAGGGGAGGTCATTAAATGGGGAATATGCATGGAGGCGCGGGATGTTGGGTGGTAGTAGGGGGGGATATGGATATAACAGGACTTATATTGCTATTTTTTTGCCGATAGCAGTTCGTCCAGTTTGGCGGGATTAAAACCGACCAGGAAGTCGGTATCGTCGATGACGATGACGGGCACCGTCTTCTGCTGGCTTTTTATTATCATTTTTTTGGCGGCGCCTCTATCCGCGACTACATTAAATTCCTCGTAGGGGATTTTCTTCTCCGAAAGATACTCCTTCGCTTTAGCGCATCGGGGTCAGCCGGGGACGGTGTATATAACAACATTTTTCTCTGTCACAGGCTCATCCTTAAATGTTATTTGTCTAAATAATCATATAGTCGCCTTCCGGTAGTGTCAAACCAAGCCGGGAAGTCCGTGCTGTTATGATGAGGGAATTCGACCGGAAAACGCCCGGTATTATATACTAAAACCAGCCATAAAGTGCAAGAAATGCATTTAATGAAACATTTGTCACATCTCTCCTGTAATATGATTGGTATAATATGCTGTAAGAGTCCTGTTGGAAGGTTGACACTGGCGTGATTTAGTTTTATTATTCGTTACACGGTGATAACAGTACCAGCGGCTTGATTACCACTATTCGAACCAGAGGAGGCAGGCAATGACCGAGGAACAGGATACGACCCTGGGGGCTTTAAAGACCGCTATTCAGATGGAGATAGACGGTAAAGAATATTATCTGAAAGCTGGTAAAGCCAGCCGGAACGAACTTGGTAAAAGTTTGCTGGAAAAACTGGCTGTTGAGGAAGATGCCCACCGGCAGGTCTTCGAGAAAATATATAAAGATATGAGCGCTAAAAAGGGCTGGCCTTCCCGGGCATTCGAGGGCGACGGCGGTCGTGGACTAAAGACGATATTTTCCAGTGCGATACAAGCCATGGATAAAGATGTCAAAGCAATACCCACCGAAATCGAAGCTATACAGACGGCCATGGCCATGGAGAATAAGACCTACGATTTCTATAAAGCCCGAGGCGGGAAAGCCACTTACGAGGCGGAAAAGCAGTTTTACGAAGCCCTGGCGATGCAGGAGGAAGAGCACCATAAAGTCCTGCTTGATTATTATGAATTTCTCAAGGACCCGGCGGCCTGGTTCGTGCAGAAGGAACACCATTCTCTCGACGGCGGCTAGATAATAACATTAGCAGGAATCTATGTACCGAGGTAGTAAATATGCTTAAGATGAAAGACTTATCGGTAGCCGTGGAGGACAAGGAAATCATCCATGACGTCAGCATGACGATAAAAAACGGCGAGACTCATGTCCTCTTCGGTCCCAACGGCGCCGGCAAGAGTACGCTGCTCATGGCCATCATGGGTTTCCCCAAGTATAAAATCACCCGGGGAAGTATACACTTCAAAGGCAAGGATATCACCAATCTATCCGTGGACGAGAGGGCGAGGCTGGGCATCGGCATGTCCTTCCAGAGACCGCCGGTGGTGCGTGGTGTCAAGACCCGTGATATGGTGGAAGCCTGCCTGAAGGGCAGGGGAGACGATGAAGATATTGAGAAGCTGGCGGAGAAAACCGACCTGAGCGATTTTCTGGAGCGGGATATCAATTACGGTTTCTCCGGGGGGGAGATAAAACGCTCCGAATTGATGCAGCTGATGGCCCAGAAGCCGGACCTGACGCTGCTGGATGAACCGGAATCCGGCGTGGACCTGGTAAACATTGTCCTGATAGGCGA
>CAYVPT010000041.1:0-11639 GCA_964453865.1 uncultured Dehalococcoidaceae bacterium | reverse complement strand
CAATACCATCTTCCATGTTAATATTGTCCAGAAGAACGCCAAAGCGCCGGAGTCCCCGATGGCCAAGGCGGCGGTCGGCTCCGGGGACGGTACTAAAGTCCGCAAAGCCGGGGTGGCCTCAGGGAAGAGAAAGATAGGCCGCAACGAACCCTGCCCCTGTGGCTCCGGGAAGAAGTACAAGCACTGCTGCGGAAAGTAAGTTATCGTGACCGACGACGAACTGGACAGGCTGGCGCAGGAAATATCCGGGGATATTGAGCAACTGGTTGACGACCCCGAAAAACCGCTGGACAGGAAGGAGAGGCGGCGTAAGCTGGTACTCCGGGCCCGGCGCGAGGCACTGGACAAGATAAAGGAAGCCAGGGGGAAGGGCAGTATAAACCAGGAAGTGAAAGCCAGTCTGGAATACACTTTACTGACCGAGTACGGAGAGAAGAATCTTTTTTTGTACAGTTTAATGAAAGCGCGGCTGTGCCTGTGGCGGGCGTTTTGAGGAGGGAAATGAGCACTAACTATTGGTTGGTTGTAGGTTCCAAAAAGAATTGGGATACAGCCTTTCAGCACAGGAATATCTGGGGTTTAAGAAAGACTCAATGTCATTTATGGGAAAAAATTTCAGAAAACGATAAATTACTATTTTATACAACTGTCCCTGTTGGTGGAATTATTGGCTATGGGAGAGTGAGTACTAAATTTATCCAGGATAAACCTCTTTGGCCAGATGAAGTAGAGAAACGTGAAGTCATCTGGCCTTTGCGTTTTGAATTTGATGTGGAATTTTGTCTTCCTCCAGATAAATGGAAGAGTGAAAAAGTAGTTACAAAAGAACTATTTCCGAGAGCAGGATTTCAACAAATAAGTGAATCATTAGCTGTGTATATATTATCTAATATGCATAAGGATGACTATACTATTCCGTCCGATGAGATGCCTTCGATTGCAGAAGAACCTGCGAACTTTTTAACTACTTCTCGAAAACTAGAAAAGGCCACACTCTCGCATAAGGGTATACAAAATAGGCTTATCGAAATTGGACAATTACAGAATTTTATAGCTGAAAAAGAATATCCATTTGAAACTGGCAAATTGGACGTTGTATGGAGACGCGTTGTTAATTCTGTACCCACATACGTTTTCGAGGTTCAAATTGGAGGTGATATTTATCATGCTTTAGGAAAATTAAAGCATGCATATGATTTATGGAATAGCCATATATTTTTTATTGCTTCTGAAAAAGATTATGGTAAAGCTACCAGTCTTTTATCGGGCACTTTTCATGAAATTAATAACCGTGTTAAATATATCGGACTAGAAAAGGTTGAAGAGCTTTATAGACGTAAAAAAGCATATTTCGAATTAGAAAAGGCATTGGGCATATAATTTTGAAAACCAATAGTGAAATTTCCTTCATATTTACAGACATCGCCGCCATGCTCAGGGTCAAGAAGGATAATATCTTCAAGATTCGGGCTTATGAAAAGGTGGCGCGTTCTATCAGTGAGTTAAAGGAGCCGGTGGAGAAGCTAATGGCGGAAAACCGGCTGAAGGAAGTCCCCGGGGCGGGAGAAGCTATCACTAAAAAACTCACCGAGCTTGTCACCACGGGAAAGCTCGCTTATTACGAAAAACTCAGGGCGGAGTTCCCGGAACGTGCCGGTTCAACTCCTCTTTCGGGAGCGGCATGAAGAAGTCGGATAATCCCGTGGTCGCCTCTGAGTCCGCCCTCGCCTCTAATGCCGAAGCTATCAGCTATTTAAAGCAGGCAATTGCCGACGGCAAACACTGGTATCTCGCCCTGCTCGGGGCTATGGGGCTCTGGACCAGCGCCGAGGAGATTTATCACGACCGCGTTTATCGCTATCTTATCGACGGCGAAGCCTTCGACTGGCTGTTGCTGGCGGAACGACTCTGCGAGGCGGTGGACGGGCTTCTGCCGGAAACAGAGAAAAATAATCTCCTCTTTCACGGCGTACCCCCGCTTGAGCTTCAGGCCGAAGAAGTCCACGAGCTTATCGGCGATAAAAAATACCATCAGTATCTGAATTATTTCTACGGCGTCACCGTAGAAGAAGCCCTGCTTTTAGCAGTACAGGATGAAATCGAAAAAGAGAGGCGGGCGCAGGGCCTGCGGACCAGGACCGATTCTTCGGATGAGGCTTTCCTGAGGATTTATGATGTTTCCCGGGAAATACTGCTTAATAGCTTCCGTCAGGAAAAAGGCTATCCTGAAATCGATTCCATCACTCTCGGCGAGCTCAAGGAGTTCACCTACTGGCTGTTTAAATACCGTCTCAAGAAATGTGAAAAAGCCAGAATGGCCAGCGATACCCGGAAAGCCCTGGAATATCTCAAGCGCCAGTGGCGGAAGAAAGGCGTCTTCAAGGTTTTAGCCGCTGATTTCGCTATTAAAGACAACGTTTAATCGCCTGAGATGTCATTGCGAGGAGCCTGGCGACGAAGCAATCTTAATTATCGTTCGTCGGGATTGCCACGCCCCGACAGGTCGGGGCTCGCAATGACACTTTTGTCACCTACTCGTTGACGGTGCCCTCCGGGGCGCGCACCATGAGCACCGGAACGTGTGAACCGTGAAGCACTTTATCGGTAATACTCCCGAAAGCCAGCCGGCGTAATCCGGACCTTCCGTGAGTGGACATGGCTATAAGGTCGGCATTAGATTCGTCGACGGCTTTAAGGATTTCATCGGCGGCGTTGCCGCTGGTGACCATCGTCTTGATGACAACACACCGGTTTTTCAGTGACTCGCTGGTCTTGGCGAGGTAGTCCGTAACCCTCTGCCTGATTAGCTTCAACTCATCTTCCGTGTAGGAAACCGGGGCGCTGGCTTCCCCCACCACCACCCAGTGCCTCAGGAGGGTGATTACGCCGAGGAGGGTAACTTCAACCTTTACACCGGGACCGCATTTCTCTGTGAGTCGCTTGATTACCGGCAAAGCGGCTTCACCTACCTTGGAGCCATCCAGTGGGACCAGTACTCTCTCGAACATTGCCTCACCTCCTACAGTCTGGCATTCTGTTGCTTGAGTTTTTCCAGTTTATCTTTCAGAGTATAGAGTTTTTGACGTTCCTTTGCAACGACAGCCTCCGGCGCCCGGGTAAGGAAGGCCACGTCTTTCAGTTGGGCTTCGAGTCGGTCGACTTCATTCCGGGTCTGCTCCGTCTCTTTCTCTATCCTTTTCTTTTCCGCTTCGAGGTCGAACATGCTGTCCATAGGAATGGCGACCGTTGTCTGCGCCAGCGGCAGCACCAGCGTGTTATCGCCGGCTTTCTCCCCGGGCTCGCCCTCCAGGAAGCTGACAGGATTAGCCCGGGCCAGGGCTTTTATCGGCGCAACGTATCGTGAGACAGCGGCCAGCCGGGCGGTATCGGTATATACTTTAACCTCGACCCACCGGGCGCTTTCGACCCTGTATTGCGCGCGCACGTTACGGATAGAGCGTATTATATCGGTTATGGCTTCAATCTCGCTCTCGGCGGCCGCATCGTACATATTTTCATTCACCTCAGGATAGGCCGCGACCATGATTGATTCGCCTTCGATGTTAGTCACGTTCTTTTTCAGGTTCTGCCAGAGTTCCTCGGTGAGGAACGGCATGTACGGGTGAAGCAGCCGCAAAGCTGTTTCCAGTACCTGTACCAGCACCGGCAGCGGGGAGTTATCGTTTGCCTGCAGCCTTATCTTGGCCAGTTCGATATACCAGTCGCAGTAGTCACCCCAGAGGAAATCGTGTATCTGCCTCTGTGCTTCGCCGAACTGGAAGTCTTCCATGAGGCTGACGACGCTGGCCACGGTACGGTTCAGTCGCGAGAGAATCCAACGGTCTTCCGGTAGTAATTTATTACGGTCTATTTTCAATTCGGGGTCGGTGTGCTCTTCAAGGCTCCTGACAACGAACCGGGTGGCGTTCCAGAGCTTGTTGGCGAAGTTACGGCCGGCCTCCATCTTCTCGGTGGACAGCCGGGAGTCGTTGCCGGGCGAGGTACCGGTTGTTAAGGCTAACCGTGTTGCATCCGCGCCGTATTTGTTCACTAGGTCCAGCGGGTCGAGCACATTGCCCCTGGTTTTGCTCATCTTGGCGCCGGTATCGTCGCGTATCAGACCGTGCAGATAGACGGTATGGAAGGGAATTTCACCGGTATTTTCGATGCCCAGCATTATCATCCGGGCGACCCAGAAAAATAGTATTTCGTAGCCCGGATTCATGACTGTGGTGGGGTAAAAATAGCGCAGGTCTTCGGTGTCATCCGGCCAGCCCAGCGTTGAATGGGGCCATAACCCGGAGCTGAACCAGGTATCCAGCGTATCCGGGTCCTGCTCGATTTTCTTAGAGCCGCATTTGGCGCATGTTGTCGGCGTTTCCACGGCTACGGTCATTTCCCCGCAGTCTTTACAGTACCATATCGGTATGCGGTGCCCCCACCACAACTGCCGGCTGATGCACCAGTCGCGGATGTTTTCCATCCAGTTAAGATAGACTTTAGTAAAGCGTTCCGGTAATATCTTGATGCGCCCGTTTTTAACGACTTCTATGGCTGGTTTGGCCAGGGGCGCTATTTTCACGAACCATTGCCGGCTGGCGATAGGCTCGACGACCGTATGGCAGCGCTCGCAGTGCCCCACGGCATGACTGTACTCCTCTGTTTTTACCAGCTGTCCGGCTTTTTCCAGGTCGGCGATAATGGCTTCGCGGCATTCATAGCGGTCCATGCCTTTATAAGGACCGGCATTCTCGTTCATCGTCACGTCGTTATTGAGGATGTTAATCAGGGGCAGTCCTTTTCTTTGGGCGACCTCGAAGTCCACCGGGTCGTGCGCCGGCGTTATCTTTACCGCCCCCGTCCCGAATTCCGTGCTCACGGCTTCGTCGGCGACTATCGGTATCTCGCGGTCGACTGCCGGCAGGATGACTTTCTTACCCACCATCCCCTTGAATCTCTTGTCTTCAGGGTTGACCGCCACCGCCGTATCCCCCAGTATCGTTTCGGGTCGTGTCGTGGCAACGGTTATGTATTTATCCTTCTCTCCCACTATCGGGTATCTCACATACCAAAGGTGCCCCTGGAGGTCTTGATGTTCTACCTCGAGGTCGGAGAGTGCCGTGCCGCAGCGCGGACACCAGTTGATTATCCGCTCTCCCCGGTATATCAGCCCCTTTTCGTAAAGGTGTTTAAAGGTGGTACGCACTGCCCGACTCGACTGCTCGTCCATGGTAAATCGCAGGCGAGTCCAGTCGCAGGAAATAGCCAGCTTCATATGCTGTCGCGTGATAATCTGGCGGCACTCGGCTACCCATTTATACATTCGTTCCAGGAATTTCTCTCGGCCCATCTTATGGCGGTCCAGCCCTTCTTTAGCCAGCTCTCTCTCTAAAACTACCTGGGCGGCGATGGCGGCGTGGTCGACTCCCGGCAGCCAGAGGGTCGGTTCTCCCTTCATACGGTGCCAGCGTATCATGGTATCCTGCTGGGCGCTTTCCAGGGCGTGACCCAGGTGCAGTTCGCCGGTAACATTGGGCGGCGGCATGATAATGACGAAGGGCTTTTTCTTCTTATCTATTTCAGGCGTGAAGTATCCCTTCTCCATCCAGAAGTCGTACCACTTCTGCTCGACCTTCCCCGGCTCGTAAGCCTTGGGCATTTCCTGTATATCAGAGGACTGCGTCATGATAACCTCTTTCCAGTATTATAAATCAGTCCGCAACCGGGAACTCTATTATTTTATCAGTTATTATAGCTGAAAGGTAGCCCGGAATAAATCCTTCCGGTATTATCGACGGTAAATTACGCGTCTTAACTACCTTAAATCAGGGTGATATCTCAACTTCTTTTTTCGTTTTAAATTTAAGCCAGAAACCATAGAGGAGGCATAGAATACCGGCCATGCTGATGACGCTGCGGAAGATGGCGTTGCCGCTGTTTATTGTACTGATATAGTCCGTGCCGGTTCCATTATAAAACAGCCAGGGTCCGAGAAATATATACAAAAGGCCGAGTAAATTGCCGAATAGTTTGATACTGCCGCCCGCTATCAGGACGCGCTCCGCCCGGCCTCCCCCGCGCCTCAGCTTAATGGCGCCGTAAATAATCACCGCAATCCAGAGTGCCATGGCCGGCGCCGAAGCGAGTACGACAAGAAAATACTCGAAGATGCCCATCAGGCCGCCTCCGGCTTCTTTTTCTTGAATCTGGCCAGGAAAGCCCAGATAAGGCAGACGAGTCCCGCCAGGCTGAGTACGGCTACGGTAATATTAAAGACAATCCAGGCCGGATGCCGCATTATTTCTATATAGCTCCCGTCCTGGTCCCGTAGCAGTTGCATCAACCAGCCGTTGAGCAGCAGGCCGGTCAGCGGGGCCAACAGCATCAGGCAGCACCCGGCCAGCAGCAGCTTCTCGGCTTTCAGACCCCCCCGCCGCACCATGATTACCGCCAGGATGACCCCGATAACCCAGGCTATCAGCTCCGGGACGTATCTGAGCGAGGAAATTTCAAATGCTACAACGGTCGTATCCATATTTATCTCTTTAACTCTTTAATTTTATCACCACTTTGAGGTCAATCATCAACCAGTCGTTTCCCCAGGCTCACTCTGGGTTCGGTCGTGTAACCGATATTCTCGTAAAATGCGACGACATCATCGTTATCCACCCGTACCTGCAGGTTGATTTTAGGGCAGCCCGTATCCAGGAGCTTTCTCTCGATGGCTGCCATCATCTGCCGGCCCAGGCCCTGTCTCTGGTGGGACGGGTCTACAGCCAGGTAATGTATCCAGCCCCGGTGCCCGTCGTAGCCGCCCATCACCACCGCCACGATTTCACCGTCAATCAGCCCGATGAGAAACAGCTCCGGATTGACCTTTACTTTGCGTTCGATATCAAGTTTGGGATTATTCCAGGGCCGGTTCAGGCCGCATTTTTGCCAGAGTTCGATAACGGCGTTTTCATATTCGGGCGTATATTCTTTGATTATCATTTATCTTTTACAGTTTTTTTCATTTCCCAACTGCCCTACGTGTGTTATCTTTTCCCACCCGGCCGCCCTCGTATCATCAGCGGCATAGCCCGCAGATTTGCCCCACCCCTCAAGTCAATGTGTATGACGTTGATACATTCCTATAGCTAAACATACGAGTCCAATGATTAGTAGTCCCACGATAATTAAGTTGTTGCCGAATAAATCACTACACGGCGATATTAAATAAAATATACTAAATAGTATTCCACTTATGATTAGCGCAGATAGCCCGCATCCAATAAAATCACTTCCCTCTTTTCTAGTTACCCTGGTCCTGGATGCAAAAACCTCATCTATGATTTGCTCCGCGGCACTCTGAGATATTCCCGTTTTCATCAAGTCATCCATTATCTGTTCTTTACTCTTCTCTCCGGATGCTTTCTCTACTGCTTCCCTTACGGCTTGTAATGAATCGTCTGGTACTGTCCCATCAGTGCTTTTCTGTAAAATGCTTCGTGCTGTGAATACCCGGTTATATGCGGCTCTTTTTGCAGAGTTAGATAATATTTCAAAAGCTTCATTAATTTCAGCCATACTATCAGTGGCCGTTGAATCAGTCGTTGTATCCGGATGAGAGGATTTTGCCAGTCTTTTGTAGGCCCTTTTGATTTCTGAGAGCTTTGCATTCTGGTTCACTTGAAGAATGTCATAGTAATTTTTCCAGTTTAATTCGTACTGCTCCATCAGATTGTCAAGCCAACTGTCTTATTTACTTTAGAAACTCTACCACTCTATCTAACACTTTATCCGCCACCTCGCGTTTGCTCATCAGGGGCAGTTCTTCGGAATTGCCTTTTTTATCGATAATGACGACACGGTTGGTATCAACGTCAAAGCCGCTGTCCGGGGCGGTGACATCGTTAGCCACAATGAGGTCGAGCTGCTTGGTCTGCAGCTTCTTTTTGGCGTTGGCGACCAGGTCCTCGCTCTCGGCGGCAAAGCCCACTTTAACAAAGTCCCCTTTGACCTCGCTGATGATATCCGGTGTTTTTACCAGCTTGAGGGTGAGGTTTTTGGCGGACTCTTTTTTAATCTTCGAACCGGCGCTGGTTTCCGGCTGATAATCGGCTACTGCCGCGGCCATAATCAGGGCGTCGGCTTTCTTTACCGCCGCGGTCACCGCTTTTTTCATCTCAGCCGCTGTCCTGGTTTTGACCACTTTTATCCCGCTCGGCTCCGGCAGGGAAACGTTAGCAGCAACCAGGGTGACCCTGGCTCCCCGGT
Organism: uncultured Dehalococcoidaceae bacterium; assembly: GCA_964453865.1. Lineage (GTDB taxonomy): Bacteria > Chloroflexota > Dehalococcoidia > Dehalococcoidales > RBG-16-60-22 > CAYVPT01. The sequence goes on along the minus strand of CAYVPT010000041.1, from coordinate 3,380 downwards.
CCCGCGCCACCCCGGCTAAAGCGTAGCCCATCTTCCCCGAGGAGCGGTTGCCGATATGCCTGACGGGGTCGATTGGCTCCCGTGTGCCCCCCGCCGTCACCACGATGCTTTTACCGTCCAGGTCTTTCTTCTGCCCCAGCACCCGGGTGATGGTCTCGATTATTTTAGCTGTCTCCGGTAGCCGCCCTTTCCCCTTTTTCCCCGAGGCCAGCCTGCCGTACTCCGGCTCGATTATCGTAAAGCCCCTGGCTTTGAGTTTGGCCAGGTTGCCCTGCGTGACCGAGTTGCGGTACATGACATCGTTCATAGCGGGGGCAAAGATAACGGGGGCTTCGGTAGCCAGCACGATAGTCCCGAGCATGTCATCGGCGATACCGGCCGCCAGTCCGGCGATGGTATTGGCGGTGGCGGGGGCGATGACTATCACATCGGCGGCTTCCGCCAGGGCGATATGCTGCTCGCTCCACTCGGAAGCCAGTTCGAACATATCGGTAACGACCGGCCGGTGGGTGATGTTTCGCAGTGTCAGCGGGGTGATGAACTTCGTGGCGGCCTCGGTCATGACCGTTTCCACGGTAGCCCCGGCCTGGGTCAGCTTACTGGCGAGGTCAGCCGCCTTGTAGGCGGCAATGCCTCCCGTTATGCCCAGCACGATGGTCTTATTCTTCAACATCGTCATCTCCTTGCCCGGCTATTCCCGGTTCATGTCGTGGATGACTTTTATGCCGATAAGCGTCAGGTCGGGATTGATCTCGTCGATGGATTTCGCTTCTTTGGCGATGATTCCGGCATAGCCTCCGGTAGCCACCACCGTGGCTTTTTCTCCCAGTTCATTCTGTATTCGGTTGACGATACCTTCGATAAGCCCGGCGTAGCCGAAGATGATGCCGGACTGCATGGCGGTCACGGTGTTGGCGCCGATGGCTTTCTTGGGGCGGACCAGCGCCACTCTGGGGAGGGCGGCGGTGCGGGTGAAAAGGGCTTCGGCGGCGATGGCCAGTCCGGGAGCGACGGCCCCGCCGAGATAATCGCCTTCCCTGGACACCGTGTCGAAAGCGGTTGCCGTACCCATGGCTACCACGATTATCGGACTTTTATAGAGGCTGAGAGCGCCGGCCGCATTGGAAATACGGTCGCCTCCCAGCTCTCGCGGATTATCAAAGCGGATACGTATCCCCGTCTTGACGCCGGGACCGACGGCCAGCGGCACGATGTCGAAGTACTTTTGAAACAACTCGTTGAACGTCGTTATCAGGGGTGGGACGACGCAGCTCATGGCGCCCTCGGTGATGGCGGTGGCTTCGATGCCGCGCTGCCGCAGCAGGCTGAGGATGTAGACGGCGTACTCGTCCGGCATCTGGTTGACGTGGGTGGCCAGACGAAAAGTGGCGTCGAGTTTATCTCCGTCGAAGACGCCCAGGGTGACATTGGTATTGCCGATATCAATCGCCAGTAACATATTTCACTCCTGTTCAACCCCCGTTTTTCAGTCGTTTAATAATCTTCGGCAGCACCGACAGCAGGTCGGAGGCAATCATGCCGGTATCGCCTATCTCGTTTTTAACCGCCTCGCCGGCTTTGCCGTGGAGGTATACGCCCAGAGACGCGGCATCGAAAGGCGTTAGCCCCTGCGCCACCAACCCGGCGATGACTCCGGCCAGCACGTCGCCCGTTCCCGCCGAAGCCAGTCCCGGATTGGCGAAGGGGCTGACACGGCAGTGACCTTCAGCAGTGGCGATAACGGTATAAGCACCTTTAAGGACGACTGTCTTGTGCCACTCGGTAGCGAACCGCCGGGCGATGCCTGCCCTGTCCGCCTGGATTTCATCTATCGGCAGACCGCAGAGCCGGGACATTTCTCCGGGGTGCGGCGTCAGTATTGCGTTATCGGTAAGTCTCTGCCACCAGTCGGGTGTTTTGGACATGATATTAAGGGCGTCGGCGTCCAGTACCGGCTGGGGTATTTCTTTCTCTAGGATGAGAGAATTTACGAATTTGATGGTGGCCGGATTTTGTCCCAGGCCGCAGCCAATGAGAAGGACGTCGTACTGGTTCGCCTGACGGGCGATGATATCGGCGGCTTCAATCGAAATAATGCCGGGCTGAGACTCTGGCAAAGGCAGATAGGTTGACTCAGTCAGTTTGGCGGCGAGAACGGGTTGCAGGCTGCCGGGGATTACCAGCGTGACCAGTCCCGTCCCGACTCTCTGAGCGCCGCTGCAGGCCAGGTAAGCCGCCCCGATGTAGTTTATCGAGCCGGCGGCTACCAGCACCCGCCCGAAGCTCCCCTTATTGGCGTTGAGCGGGCGTTCCGGGAGAACAGTCCTCGCCCACCGGTCGGTGATAAGCTCGGTGGTGGCGGCTTCCGCCAGCGCTTCCGGGATACCGATATCGACCACTTTCAGCGTGCCCACCCTTTCCGCCCCGGGGAAGTTGAAAAGCCCCGGCTTGGGAAAAGCCAGCGTTACGGTGACATCGGCGCGGGGGCAGGCGGGGTCGATAGCGCCGGTATCGGCGTCTAGGCCGGAAGGTAAATCAATCGCCACGATTTTAAGATTACGGCTGTTCCTCGCCGCGTTAACCTTTTCCAGCACCTGCCGGAAAACGCCCTCCATCGGCCGCATTTTACCGGTGCCCAGCAATCCGTCGATAACACAGGTAGCTGTCCCCATCAGGTCTTCGAACTTTTCCAGGTTTTTATCCTGAGCCGCTTCGATGCAGGTGATGCCGTGTTCCTGCGCCAGCTTGAGGTTGGCGTCGTCAGTCGGTCTCTGTGAGCAAAGATAAATGCTGACCGAAGCGCCCCAGTCGTGGAGGTAGCGGGCCGCCACCAGGCCGTCGCCGCCGTTATTCCCACCACCTATCAGGCACAGGATATGCTGTCCTTCGGTGGCGCCCAGGCTGTCACGGGTGGCCTCGGCCACGGCTTTACCGGCATTCTCCATAAGCGTGCTGGCCGGAATGCCCTGCTTGACGTACTCCTGGTCAATCTGACGCATCTGCTCGGCGGTAACGATTTTCATAGCCTGTAATCCGTATCCCTGTTGAATTGAGTGTATCAATATTCGTACCTACGGTCAAGAGAGTGGCCTTCATTTACTCCTGTACTCGTTTTTTCTCTATTATCTTTTCCCACCCTGACCGCCCTCGCTCCATCTTCTGCTTAGCTCGATAAATAGTACCCATAAATCCCCGGCGGAGGGGGGAAAGGGAGGTGAACGTTCCTGATAACCATGCACAGCACTGGCCTTTTATATGATAAATAGCCAAACAGCAGGATTCCCTTTGTAAATGTGCCCCCTTCCTTTACCAAAGGAAGGGGGCTAGGGGGATAGATTGAGATAATCACACAGGGAAGTGAGAGATACACTACTCAATAC
>CAYVPT010000040.1:0-11686 GCA_964453865.1 uncultured Dehalococcoidaceae bacterium | reverse complement strand
AAGAATACTTCAAGGTGTACAGCACCTACGGACAGGACTCCAAAACGGCGGATAGAATGAATGACTACTTTGCACCGGATTTAAGATTCATGCCGTACATTGCGGGGATAGGAGGGCCGGAGGGAGGCTTCTTTAGCCGCGATGAGTTCATACACACCGCGAAATCGCACTCCTCCTGGTATGAAAAATTGATGCCGGAGGACATCACGATTGATGAAAGACGAAAGGCAGTCGCCGTACGGTTCGGGATGGAGGTTGTAGACAGAAAGACGGGAGAAGTAGTGGTGAAAAAAAGCGCCATGGCCCATTATGAATTGATACTTGACGAGAACAGCAACATAAAAATTAAAACGATCCGGTTCTTCTGGGAGGTTCTACCCTCCGGAGTCCCGGAGTTCTATGATTTGTTTGAGAATGATGAATAGATAACAAATCTCTGATTCAGCAGGCAACAAGGAGAAAGATTGATGGAGCTTACGTATGACACTATCGTCAAGTACATGAAGGATTACTTTGAAACTTTCAATACGTACGGACAAGACCCCAAGACTATAAACCGGCTGGATGAATACTACGCACCGGATATTGAATTTATCCCCTACGTTGCCGGAGTAGGTCATAGCACCGGACGTGACGAATTCTATCGCATATTGTTATCGCACCCATCCGGTTACGAGAAGTTAACACCTGAGGAAATTGTAGTTGATGAGAGACGAAGGATTGCCGTCGTATTGATAAAGGCGGAAATTTCAGATTCACAGACGGGAGAGGTTCTGGTCACCAAACGTTATTTTGTCCTTTACCCGCTGGTGCTGGATGAGAACAACAAGATAAAAATGAAAAAGATTCAGCTTTTCTGGGAGGTGCTACCGCCTGGAGCCATGGAAATCGATGACGTATTTGCCAGAGACCGTAAATAACAGATATCTTGCCTGTATCCTGATGGTCGTGACAGGTTTTTCAGGACATGCCCAGGTATTCGGAGGATAAATCCCAGCGACGATATATCTCCGGGCGGAGCGAGTACATCTCAAAACCATAAGCCTGGTCCAGCTGCGCCATCTCATCAGCCGTGAGTTTCCATTCAGCTGCTTTTACGTTTGCCGTAATCTGCTCGGTCCTGGTCACCCCGGCGATGACCGGACCCATCCACGGATGCGATATCAGCCAGGAGATAGCCAGCTCCGTCATGGTGTGGCCGCACTCCCGGACAAAAGCCTGCAGCTTGTCCAGGATATCGAACTGGTCGTCAGTAATCATCCGGGTGTAAAACTCCGGGTTGCTGCCGAAACGGGTACCTTCAGGCGGCGGCTCGCCGCGCTTGTATTTGCCGGTCAGTAAGCCCGCCGCCAAAGGAAACCAGGGGATGACGCTGATATTGTAGGCCTGGCAGCAGGGAACCAGTTCCTGCTCAATATACCGGTCGAGCAGGTTGTACTTCGGCTGCACGGAGACAAAGGAGGTAATGCCGGCTGCTCTGGAGACCCAGAGGGCCTCGCACAGCTCCCATGAAGCGAAGTTGGAACAGCCGATATAGCGTACCTTGCCAGAACGCACGATGTCGTCCAGCGCCCGCAGTGTCTCTTCGATAGGAGTTATCGGGTCCGGCATGTGAAACTGATAGAGGTCGATATAATCCGTTTGAAGTCGTTTCAGACTGGCATCGACGGCTTTCATAACGTAATCACGGGCGCCGAGACCCGGCGGGGTATCGAACGGCTGCGGGGCCTTACCCAGGGCTATACCGAACTTGGTGGCAACGATGAATTTGTTGCGTTTGCCTTTGAGCGCCTTACCCAGTAACTCTTCGGAGTGGCCATGGCCGTACACATCCGCAGTATCGATGAAGTTAATACCCGATTCCAGAGCGTGGTCAACGATAGCGATAGTGCCCTGCTCGTCGACGTAATGGCCGAAGGTATCGCCGCCCAGGCCTACCTCCGAAGCTTTAAGGTCAGAGTTACCCAGATTCCGGTATTCCATCGAAAATCCCTCCTTTTCGGTGCCGGAGCCAGCTATCAAGCGTCTATCTCTTTAGGGGAAAAACCCTCCCCTAGGGCCGGCGGTCATGCTGAGGAGTTCTCCTACCATGTAACTGCAGACATCCGAGGATAAAAAGGCTACCAGGGGTCCCATATCCTCACCTTTGCAGAACCTCTGCAAGCCGAACCGCGTCTCGGCGAACTCGCGTTCCTCTTCTTCGGTCAGGTACCTGCCGCCCCGGCCAATCATATTGAGCCCGGTATTGCCCAGTCCGGGGTGTATCCCGTTGACGATAATCCCCTTGTCCACCAGTTCCGCGGATATCGATTTTGTCCAGGCGCCGACGCCGGCTTTGGACGCGCCGTAAACACTGATATTTGCCCCTCCCTGTCCCCCGGTGATATTGACAATCCTGCCGTATTTACGGGATATCATGTGAGGGATGACCTCGCGGCCGACGTTCATCTGGCCGTGGAGATTTACATCGACGAGTATATCGCAGTCCTCCTCGGACATATCGATGAAGGGCATAAGTACCGTGCTGGTGCCGGCATTATTGACCAGTATGTCTATCTTGCCGAACTCCGCAATGGCTTTTTTCACCATGTCCTTTACTTCGGCCCGGTTAGCGACGTTGGTCTTTATCGCCAGGTATTTACGCCCCAGAGCCTTGACCTGTTCGCCGGTCTTTTCCGCCCCCTCAAGGTCGATATCCACGCCGATGATGTCGCATCCCTCCTGCGCCAGGTAAACGGCGATACCGCAGCCATAGCCCCGCTGATTCCCCACACCGGTAACCAGTGCTACTTTATCCTTTAAGCCCAAATCCATTATTTCCCCCTTTTTCGCTTATATTTTCTGTTTGTGTTTCCTATAGAATTTTACCGTGCCGCCTAGTATCTGAGATGTGTCGGCACTACATCCTTATATTTCGCCACAAGTTTATCCCAGTTGGCAGGTAACTCAATTTTCTGCATCATCTTCCCGGCAAGGTGAAGAATCGCCGGCATGAGCATGCCGATGAAAGCGCCCGGGCCGCCGGCAACGAGAATGGTTATGGTATCAGGGTCTTTTATCAGGGGCACTTCATCCGTGGCTCTCATGGGTACCCGGTTCTTGTACAGCCAGGACCCTTCCACCGGCGAACTCGTCCCCCAGAAAGTCCCCAGGCGGTCCGCCGGGGCGCGTGAAAACTGTGTAATAAATTCCTTGACATCCCTCTTGGTCCATCCATTGCGGGCAAGCGTCCTAGCGTGCGGAGGGGTCAGTATCAGGCTAAAGCCGCCGCTGCGACCGGGCATCATGTTATAGACGATGCTGCGGAGTATGCCCTCATCATCGGAAGCGAGAGGCCATAGCTGGGCATAGGTATTGGGAGAGTGAACCCTGATAGTGCTTTCCTCTTTCTTGAAGCCGCTCTCCACGTGCAGCGGCTCCCAGGGACTTTCCTCCTCGTTCTCGGCGATGACCAGGCTGTATTTGCCCGGATTGCCAAGGACGCCCATATCTTCAATGCCCTTCCGGGCACCGCCGATATTCTGAATAATAAGCTGCATGGCGCGTCCGATGGTTGCATTGGCGATATCCCCCGGACTGAGGGCGCCGGAACCGCTGTTTATGCGCAGGTCATTACGTATGGGACCGTTGATAATCCAGAACGGCGCCAGGAGCCGGTGCTGACGCCCCAGGTACCGGAGCCGGAAGTGGGGTCCGCCAGAATCTCTACCCCGGCTATCAGTATCGGCATATAGGTCGGTAAAGCGCCGGCCATAACGGCATTAATGGCGATTTTCTCCACGGTAGCCTTGCCCATACGCGGCACCAGCTCGCCCACAATATGGTCAGGGGGCAGGTCGGTTCCCGTAAGCATTTCGGCCACAGCCTCTTCGGTCGGCGGTATAATCGGGAGACCATCCGCCCATCCCCGGCGATAATAAAAGCGATTGACCTCCTCCAGACTGCCCTTGAAGGGGATTCTGGCGGGGGGTGTGACCGCTTTCCTGGGAGACTTCTCCGCCGTGGTCAGCGGCTTGGTTAAAGTGGCCACGATGGCATCGACGGCTTCATCAATCCCGGCTTCAACATCCTCTTTGACACTGGACTCGCAGGGAACCGACGTAGGTACAATCCTGAGTCCCGGAATTCCCTGGCTCGATGCCGCCGAAATGGCATCATTGGCAAAACCAAGGTTGACTATCTCCCTGGCCATCCAGTGCTCCAGGTAATAACCGTAGGCCCTCTGTAATTTCTTTATCTCCTCGATATCCAGTAAGGTTTGCAGAGCATTGACCTGACTCTCCAGCGTTTTCATCCTGGCTTCCATCTCTTCTGCTTTCATTCAAGCCCTCCTTTATTAATCAATATTATAATAGGTAATGGTAAAAAGAATACAATTCAGCCATAAAGTATGTAAATAATGATATAACTGATTCGTTGAATAAGTAAAACAAGTTACGGTGACCTGCTTCCTAAAAAGGATTCAGCACTATTTTAAGAAAGCGGACCAAAAAACAGGGGCTTAAAAAAGCTTAAAGAGGGAAAGGGGTTGAATGTAGGCCGTGCAGGTCTCGACCCTGCGACACCCTGATTAATTGTAGAGTCTGATAAATGTGTTGGCTGCCAGACCTGTATCGATCGGTGCTCGTTCGACTCAATCGAGATGGTAAAGGTGCCGGACTCGAAGAAGATGAAGGCTCATATTATTCCGGAGGAATGTTACGGGTGTGGTGTCTGTGTCGTTGGCTGCGAAGCCAAGGCGATTAGGTTCGACCTGGTAAGACCCCCGGAGCATATCCCGCCGGCCGAAGCATCACCCCTGAGGGCACCAACGCCTCTCAAGTAAAATGAGTGCGAATAAAATAACAACTTGTCCTGATGGGGGAGTACAAAATCAAGCTGCTTCATATTTTCTTGATAAACAATTATTCTATATAATATATTTGCTTGATATCTAATATTTGCACTATATTATATATAACAATGAACATGATTGATTTTCAACTGGACCAGCATTCGGACACGCCACTGTACCGTCAAATATCCGACCAGGTCAGGCAGTTTATAGCCACGGAACGCGTTAAGCCCGGCGACCATCTGCCGGCGGTCAGGCAACTGGCACGTTCTCTCGGCGTGAACCAGAATACCGTGATAAGAGCTTATACAGAACTGGAGCAGGATAAAGTAATCGTCGCCCGTCGCGGCGGGGGCACTATAGTCGTTAAAAACAAGGACGATGCTTCGTTTGTCGCGGCGCGCCAGCGCCACCTTTCCGAGATAGTCAGTGACGATATTATAAAAGGTCTCAGTCTGGGCTACAGTCCGGAAGAGCTCGAAGCCGCCTTTTATTTACATCTTGCCCGCTGGAGAGAAGAAAGAAAAACGCTCCAGGAAGTACCCAAGGATATAAGAGTCGTAAAAAAAACCAGGACCATTAAAATCGTGGGCAGTCATGACATGGCTTTGAATATTCTCGTAGACATGATGAAACACCGCAGCCCCGAAACCGAAATAGATATCACCCACGCCGGCAGCCTCGGGGGTCTTATCGCGCTACAGGAGGATAGAGCCCACCTGGCGGGAATTCATCTACTCGACGAAGAAACCGGCGAATATAACTACCCGTTTGTTAAGAGAATATTGCCCGGTCGCGAGGTTGCTATCGTTCACCTAGCTTATCGCATTCAGGGTCTGATGTATTCAAGGGGAAATCCGAAGAACATCAAGGGAATTAGAGATCTAAAACGTCCGGAAGTAACATTCGTCAATCGTCAGAAAGGTGCCGGCACCAGGGTATTGCTGGATATTCAGATACGGCAACTCGGTATTCACCCGCAGGAAATCAAAGGCTATGACCGGGAGATGGATACCCATCTGGCAGTTGGGACGGCTATTTCGCGTGGTGAGGCTGACGTGACTCTGGGCATCGAGGCTGCCGCCCGGAGCTGTGCGCTTGATTTCCTGCCCCTCTTCAGGGAGAGGTACGACCTGGTAATGCCGCGAGATAAATACCGGAGTAAGCTTTTCGCACCTCTTTTAAGTATTGTTATCAGCGACGAATTCAGGGAGGTCGTGAACAAAGCCGGGGGGTATGATACCTCCGAAACAGGCACGGTCACCTTTTTATAAAAAAATAATAGTGATTCTCCGAGCTAAATCCCCTAAATCCTTCTGGTGAAGGACACGGAGACTGGCCGGCAGGGTCTCGCTGGAAACGGCGTTGCCTTCCTTGTATGGAAAGGAGAATGATACGTGGGCAACCACTTATAGTGGTGTGCGCATCAATAGGTTTTACCGGAATATACCTCTCAGGTATTTTTCACGGCAATTCAAACTCATTACCATCATAGCTTTTCTACTCTGTATTTCTACTATCGTATCCTCTTTTTTAATATCATACATTTATTCTGGCGCTATGGATAATCATGAACCCGATTTTTCCGTCTAAATACTACAGGCCTCTTTAGAACGGCAAATGTTCATGACACTTGAAGAAGCCAGAGAGAAGGTTGAGGAATGGCGGCAGCACTACAACCGGGAGAGACCCCATGGATCTCTGGGTAATGTACCACCGCTTGAATATGCCGGCGCCCAGGTGGCAAAATAATGTGGAAAATCACCTTATGATTGGCCCTAAGACGGGATTCACCTCAGGTAAAAAGTTGTAATTAGTAACCAAAACTCGGAACCCAATGTTACCAAGACGTTTGCAGATTCTGAAGATTTAGCTAGTAGGCCGTGCCGGATAATAGGTAGAACTACAGCATTTTCTCAGAACTATTCTTTTTACAGCACTTCATAGAGACGAGCAATACTACTGTTCCGCATCCCTGCCATAGGATCGTCCGGGCCCATCGGCGGGAACCTGTCAGCAAAGGTCACTTTTTCCTGTGTCTCTTTCAGGCTCCACCCTTTATCGATGGCGGCTTTAACGGAATCTATGCAGTACTTGACGTTATCGTACATAACCTGTAACAACGCTTTATCACCCACCTCGCCGTGACCGGGAACAACTTTATCTATATCCAGTTGCTGTAGCTGTTTCAACGATTCCATCCAAGCGTATGGCACGCTCTGAAACATGATAGGCATTGCCTGGATTACATTATCAGAGGTGAAAATCACTCTTTCCTCGGGTACGTATACTGCCGCCTCGGAAGCGGTGTGCCCCGGTACATGCATGAGATGGAAGGTATGTTTCCCAAGGTAGAGCGTGAGTTTTTGTGAGAAGGTGATATCCGGCATGCGGAAACGGAATTCTTTGTCCAGTGGGAGGGCGTCCGGAGCCATAAATTTGAGCTGGCCCTCCATCTCTTCCCGCCGGGCTTTCATCATAACCGGACGGGCATCTTCATGAGCGATGATTTTCCCCGGAAACCAGCAGTTGCCAGAAATATGGTCGGGGTGGGGCTCGCCATTTATGACATACTCTATCTCGCCGTGCCGCTGCGCCTCTTCACGCCATTTCTTGGCTTCCGCCGGTACCATCGGTGTATCGATGACCACGACACCCTTACTGGTAATTACGAAGCTGGAGTTGCACCCCCGGAAATTCGTCTCGACATATACATTCTCCGTAACTTTCTGCATCATACTCCTTTCATTCTTATCATCCTCAATATTGGTACAAGAGGAAAATTCTAGTACAGTTGAAACCATACATAGCCCCATATCCCGTACATACCTTCGGTATGTTTACGTTTGAAGACCAGACGCGGTTCCTTTTCTCCCTTGGGGACTTGTAGAAGAATCCAGCCTTCGTGGGTTTCGCCCTGGTTGAAGAGTCGACCAATCAATGAGGGTTGTGGCTGCTGTAAGATAGTAGGAAACTCGTATTCCTGCTTGCCGTCGGCGGATACGGCGGCAAACTGTCCTTCGGTCAGTTGATAGGCTTCACTCCCCTGCCTTCGTCCTCTTTGATAATATCCAAACCTGATATGAGCCAGAATATACTCGAAACCAGTCTGCAGAGGTTGGTCACTAACGCCCTGTGAATTGATATATTCCCAGGCTTTTTTACCACGTATAATCTCCAGAAGCGTAATCTCCACGTTGTAAATTTCCGGGGATAAATACGCATCCCCGCGTTCGATAGTGGTTTTTACGGTAAATCCCACCGGCGCCGGACAGTCACTTGAACTACCGGTAGCAAGAGATTCGTTTGCGTCAGAGGTCATGACTCCCTTTCCTGAATATCTCTGTTTTCGCTTTTAATAGATGTATACTACCGCCACTCGTCGATGGAGTAACTCCCCAGATGTGTCCAGTCACCGGCCTGCCAGAACTCATTGGTCCTGCCCCCCACCACCAGTATGCTGACAGCTTCCGGTCTGGCGTACCTGTCGATGAGGGTATCGGGTGGTTGTTTTAGCTGAGATGCGAAGGGTTCGACTCCCTGCAGGGCGGCGGCGCGGCTGGTCTCTACGCTGTGGTATTGCCAGTACTCCTCAAGGGTCATTTTTGAGTTTTTCTGGACGTACTCACTGACCGATTTCTTGGTAGGGAATCCCTCACCAACGAGACCTTCGGCGACAATGGGGTCCAGCAGCAGGCCAATCCCCGTTCTGGGGCCGAAAGGTCCTACCCAGCTAGCCATATGCAGAATGGCCTCGTGTTTTTTATGCTCATAGGTATTTTTCCAGGACCAGATACCCCACCCGTGAAATAAGCTTACGGCGCTTTCATCCGGCTCGAATCCCTTCTGAACATGGAAGGATTGCCACCCCGGGGGCAGGGCTTCTTCATTCTCAGCGAAGGTGACATTGTTATAGTTCAGGTTGTTTCCCTGGTTGCCCCAGTAGGTCTCACCCAGCTTGCCGCCACCCAGATTAAGCGCCAGTAACGTACCGGCCCTGCCGATGACAGCATTCGCCTGATTTAGCGGACTCAAAGCACCAACACCCGAGTTCATCTTGATTTCTTTCGTTATCGGCCCATTGACGGCAATCATCCTGGCGAAATTATTCGTCGATGAAGCGATGCAGGAGACACCCGAACCTGCCATAGCCAGAATTACCGGCAGGTATTCCGGCTTTGCCCCGGTCATAACCGCAATGGCGGCAACTTTCTCAACGGTAAGGCTGAATGCCTCGTATCCGGCACGTATCTCACCGACTATCTCTCCGGGCTGGTGACTGGTGCCCTTGAGCATTTCAGCAACTCTGGCTTCGGTGGGGAGAACCACCGGGAGAAAATCCGTCAGGCCGTTTTCAACGAAGTAACGATATAGATTTTCCTCGGTGTCCGGTCCCAGCAGCCGCGATACCGGCCTCTCCTCTACTTTACTGAGCTTTTCTTCCGCGGTGAGTGGTCTGGTCAAGGCTTCGGCAATCTCATCCATTAGCGGCTTGCCGGTTACCGGGTCGTTCCCTTCGATATATTCCCGGCATTTTTCTGAAGATTCACGTGAGATAGGCTGCGGGACAAATGCATACCTGAGACCGGGCTTACCGACCAGCCCGGCATACATCTTCACGAGGGGTGAAAAAACTTGCGTATGAATGGAAGCCGTGGGCACTCCCCTGTTTTCCAGCGTGGCACTATGCGCGACGACCGCCGGCGCACAGGTACTTCAGTGTCCGGTGGTCAGTATGGCAGCATCGCCTTTTTCTTTTATTTCCTTCCATAACTCCGGGTCATCTACCATGTAGGTTCCAGCCTTGTCCCTGAGCTCAAACCTGGTATTGGGATATTTCTCGGATAATATTTTATATAGCTCTTCGCCGAACTGGTGGGTATACAGCCAGTTTACGTCAATTATATAGACTGTTTTATTTTCAAGGGTATCGAGGCGCGGCGCCATGGGCATCTGTTGTCGCGCGGGGGGCTGGCCTCGCGGATCCACCACTTTACGTTTTACAATCGCTCCTGACATACGCTTTTCCCCTCCTATTGCTACTATCCCTGAATTACTCGAACATGATTACATTACGCAACGCCTCACCGCTTTCCGATGACTCTATCGCTTCGTTAATCTGCTCCAGGGGATACCGGCCGGTGATAAGCTCATCCAGTTTAAGCTGTCCCTCCTGATAAAGCTGCACGAAATGAGGAATATCCAGGACAAACCGCCCCGATTGCATTCCGGCACCGGTAAGCATCCTCTCTCCTCCGATGAAGTCGGTCGGCTCAAAATCAGAGAGGGTCTCATCACCAGCATGTCCGATGATTACCGTCATACCGCGCCAGCCGGACATCATGAATCCCTGGCGTAACGGCTCGATACCTCCGACGGTCACGAAAACGTAATCCGCGCCCCTGCCGGATGTAAGGTCGTAAGCTGCTTCGACAGGGTCTTTCTCCTTTTTGACATTTATAGTATGAGTAGCCCCGAAAGACCTGGCTGCTTCCAGCTTGGTATCAAGGACATCTACTCCGATAATCGGATTGGCTCCCGATAACCGGGCTGCTTGAATGGAATTAAGTCCGACACCACCGGTACCCATGACGATTACACTGCTGAAGGGTTTGACCTGCGCCCGGTGGACTACCGCTCCGTATCCCGTCATTACTCCGCAGGCCAGGAGGGCAGCCCTGTCCAGCGGCATATTTTCGGGGACTTTCACCAGGTGCTTCTCGCCGGTAACGGTATATTCCACGAAACCGGCTATAGATGGACCGCCAAACTGGTAAAGACGCTGCCCCCGGCTATTGGTATAACGCCCCGGGGCTGCCAGTCCGGTAAAGTGTCCCGGCCGTCTCATCCGGGGATGTCTTTCCTGGCATCTTTGCGGGAACCCCAAAGTGCAGTAGAAGCATTTGCCGCAGCCTGATGATTCCAGTGACACGATTACAGGGTCGCCGGGCTTAACCGACGTGACATCCTTACCAACCTCATCCACGTAGCCAGCCACTTCATGACCACCCACAGCAGGAAGCTTGGGAACTCCGTGCTCTCCCTTGAAGGAATGGATGTCACTGTGGCATATTGCCGTCGCAGCGATACGGACCTTTACTTCACCTTTCCCCGGCGGGTCCATGGTAACGTCTTCTATTTCCAACGGCTTATTTATTTCATAACAGACAGCAGCTTTCAAAATAGCCTCCTCATCGATTTACGAAACAAACTCTATATTTAATCCGGTAAATGTTACTAGATTACCGACCGTAGAACATATTGGGCGGGGGACTTAGTTTCTGCCATACCTCATCACAGGCGGAACACTCATCCTCCGATAGTTTAATTTCAACAGCTTCCAGATTCTCATACAATTGCTCGACGGAATCAACGCCACATACAACTGACGTAACAGTCTTATTATTCAGTATCCAGGCAAGGGCAAACCGGGCTAAACTATGACCATATTCCTGAGCTATTTCCTTGAGCTTAGTTACCGCTTCAGAGTTGGCAGGCGTCCATAATCCAGGATAGGTTTTAACGCCTTCCGGCAGCGGTTTTGCCGGGTCGTATTTGTCATAGTTACCGCTTAACATACCGCCAGCCAGGGGAGCCCAGACGGTCACGCCAACTCCCTCGCTGGCACAGAGGGGCAGTAGTTCTGTCTCGGGGCTGCGCGCAATCAGGTTATAAGGTATCTGAATACATTCAGGGCGTGCCAGATTATAAAGGTCGCTGATCCATAAGGCCTTACCAAACTGCCAGGCATGGTAGTTGGATACGGCAGTATAGCGTACCTTGCCCTGATGAACCAGGTCGTCCATAGCCCGTAATGTCTCCTCCATCGGTGTACCGTAATCGGGAGCGTGA
>CAYVPT010000039.1:0-11726 GCA_964453865.1 uncultured Dehalococcoidaceae bacterium | reverse complement strand
TCAAAGCTGAAAACTACCCGACCAGACCCTCACGCCCGCCTACGGCGGGCTCAGGGTGACATGACAAGTACTACTAATACAACGCCCAAACATCATGAAAAACGAGTATTCAAGAGTATCTGTTTGAGAGGGGAATAAAGGGGGTGAGTATGTCTATTCAAACAGAATAAAGAAGAATATATTTCCTGTGTCTTTAATTTGGATGTGTTAGAATAAAAATATCAGGCAATTAAGAGCCGGAGAGGTCTGAAATCATGGCTGTTACTCATGTAGCCGGGAAGAAAAAAGGCCGGGTAATGCTATACGCTTTAAGCACCTGCGGGTGGTGCAAGAAGACAAAAGAACTTCTCAATGAAATGGGAATCGAATACGACTATATCTATGTCGATCTTTTAAAAGGGAGTGAGCAGACGGCGGTTGTCGGGGAAATACAGAAGTTCAATCCCGACTGCAGCTTTCCCACCCTGGTGATTGACGATAAAAAGTGCATCATTGGCTATAAAGAGGATGATATCCGGGAAGCGCTGGGAAAATGACCGGGGAAAAAAGCGTATCTCCCGAGGAAGTGGACCGACTCTACGAGAAATTGCGTGCCGAAGCCGAAGCCGGCGGATACCATTTAAACCCCGATGAGCCAATGACACGGGAACTGTTGAAAGGCCTGCTGGTCAACGAAAAGCGTTACGGGTACCCCGCCTGCCCCTGCCGCCTGGCCTCCGGTAAGAAAGAGGAAGACCTGGATATTGTCTGCCCCTGTGATTACCGTGACCCCGACCTGGCTGAATACGATGCCTGTTATTGCAGCCTCTATGTGTCTAAACGCGTGGTGGACGGCAAGAAAAAAGTCGGTTCCATACCGGAACGGCGGCCGCCGCGTGAAAAAAGGCTGAAATTGAAAACGGAGAAAAAGGGAGTGACCCTTTCATCGCTGCCCCTGCCGGTCTGGCGCTGTAAGGTCTGCGGCTATCTCTGCGCCAGGGACGGCCCCCCGGAAGTCTGCCCCATCTGCAAGGCTAAAAAAGAGCGTTTCGAGCGGTTTATATGATTGAGGGCTTGTTAATGAAATAGAATAACTTGGGCAAGAACATTTCTTCATGTGTATTACTCTAAACAAAATATACAGGCCTGCCGGCATTATTTAAAACTACTAACTCGTCTGCATTCCAGTCATGACCTTCTCTGGACCAATCTGATTACTCAGATGGGGTAGGAAATCCTGTCCTGCAGAACCCTTTTTTAGATTTGAAGTTAATTAATGCGTGAGGATAATCATTTATCAGCAGAATGGAAGCCAAACCGTCTTCAGACCAGGCAATAGTAACTTCTGATGGTATATTCTTGTCAGTTACGGATTCTGCGTTATAGATATGCAATGCGTCCACGATAAACGCTTCGTTACTTTTGTCCATAGCATAGAAATATCCGGTGTTACCGTCATCTTCAAAGACTGTTAAATAGTTGTCTTGGACAGGGGATACAGATTCAATCACGGATTTTTTCCAACTTTTATCGTCTTTTTCTTACTGATAATAATCCTCATATTATACCTCCACCTATCAATACTGAGTGACCATACCTAATTTACATTCCGTTTATATTGCGACCTTACTATCAAATAAATAAGCCCGACTTCCATGATTATCTGGGCAATCTTGGTTATCAGTCCCGGGGCGCTGAACATGACGTCGGGCTGGCCGATGTACGTACCGTAGAACACTAATATCGTAAAAGCATTGATAGCTGCCAGTGCTATCCACAGCCAGCGTTTTTTCAGCAGGACCAGAAAGCCCATAACTACGTAGCCTACGGGAATAATATAATAAAAAGGTGGCATCGTCTCTCCGTCCGCTACCAGGTCTCCCGGCTGAATAACCCCTATTCCCATCAGGGCATAAGCTAAAGCGGCTATCAGTGCTAGGACAAGACAGGCAATAGATACAGTTTTCGGTGACATTTTATCTCCTGAATAACAGTGTATTTTTCGCAGTTATCTTACCCCAGATAGAAATACATGTCCACCGACCGTCGCGTATTTTAGAATCGTGCTTTCAATTTCGGTTGTCTGTACACAAACGATTTTTTATTTGACACCACTATTGCTA
Organism: uncultured Dehalococcoidaceae bacterium; assembly: GCA_964453865.1. Classification (GTDB taxonomy): domain Bacteria; phylum Chloroflexota; class Dehalococcoidia; order Dehalococcoidales; family RBG-16-60-22; genus CAYVPT01. The sequence goes on along the minus strand of CAYVPT010000039.1, from coordinate 9,624 downwards.
CAGAATAAGATATTTACGGTACTAAATACGTTTTGCTTGTTTACTTTCCATAGAGAATCGAACGACTTCACCCTCATATTGAAAAAACCGGATATTGCGGCGTTACGGGAAAAAGAAAGGAAACGGGGAGATGGCAGGTATTACAGCGATAGGAGCGTATGTTCCCATTTACCGGCTCAGCCGGGAGGAAATCGGCCGGATGTGGGGTGGCCGCAAGGCAGCCGGAACCAAAGCCGTGGCCGGTTATGACGAAGACACGGTGACTATGGCGGTGGCGGCGGCGCTGGACGGCTTGAAACGCGCGGGAGCTGAGGTGGACGGCCTCTCTCTGGCGACGACCACCGCTCCCTATAAAGAAAAGCAGTCGGCCGCTATCGTGGCCAGCGTTGCCGACCTACCCGAAGAATGTCACACGGCGGACTACACAGATTCCCTCCGGGCGGGGACAGCCGCCTTGAAATCGGCCATCGACGCCGTCAAGGCAGGTTCGGCCAGTAACTACATGGTGGTGGCGGCTGACAGTCGCCTTGGTGCGGCTAAAGGGATGCTGGAGCAGGGGCTGGGCGACGGCGCCGCGGCTTTAACGGTAGGTTCGGAGAAGGTTATCGCTGAAATAGAGGGCAGTTATTCGGTGTTCAATGATTTTACCGACCTCTGGCGTTCGGATGAAGACAGGTTCCCCCGCGCCGCCGAAGGCCGCTTTATCGATGAGGTGGGCTACCTCCCCACCATGCAGTCGGTTATTGCCGGACTACTTAAGAAATACAAACTCAATATGAGTGATTTTTCTAGTGTCGTCTATTACGCCTCGGATGCCCGCCAGCACGCCGGTCTGGCGAGGAGACTGAAACTGGATAAAGCGCAGGTTCAGGACCATCTTTATAACGATATCGGCAATACAGGTACGGCGGCGGTGTTTCTGATGCTGGCGGCGGCTTTAGAGAAAGCTAAACCCGGCGACCGTGTTCTCTTCATTAGCTACGGCGACGGCGCCGACGCTTTTATCCTCCGCGCTACCAATGAAATTAAAGAATTTCAAAAGAAACCTGTTATTACACATCGACTGGCTGGTAAAATTGCCATTAACTATGGTCAGTACCTGACGTGGAAGAACCTCGTGCCGGTAGAAGCTTCCACGCTGCCGGAGCGTTCGGTGCTTTCTCTGCAGAGTCGCTGGCGGGAACGCCGGGCCATTGCCGCTTTGTACGGCGTCAAGTGCAAAAAGTGCGGCGCCCCCCAGATTTCACAGATAGGCCAGACGCCGCGGGTATGCGTCAACTGCCAGGCGAAAGACGAGTTCGAGCCTTACAAATTCTCGGATAAGAAGGCGACGCTTTTCAGTTACGCCATCGACCAGCTCCAGCCCACCCTCAATACCCCCGGTGTTAACGGCGTTATCGATTTCGAGGGTGGCGGCCGGCTTATTTGCGAACTTACCGACTGTGATACCGATAAGGTCAAGGTCGGCATGACGGTAGAAATGACCTTTAGAAAAATGTTTGTCAGCCGCGGCATCCACAACTATTTCTGGAAGGCCAGGCCGGCGGGGGAGTGACCTGTAACCTTTACCTCGATGTCATTCTGGCGGAGGCCAGAATCCAGTTTTAGGAATTAATGTAGATTCCAGCCTTCGCTGGAATGACGGGATACGGAAGAACATACCTCTTGGAGGCAAAATTATGGAAGGTATTAAAGATAAAGTCGCCATCGTGGGCATGGGCTGTACCAAGTTCGGAGAACGCTGGGATAAAGGCGTGGAAGACCTGGTCGTTGAAGCCGCCTATGAGGCCTTCGAGGATGCCGGCATCGAACCAAAGGACGTACAGGCGGCCTGGATTGGCACGGTCTTTTCCGGTCTCTCCGCCATTACCCTTTCCCCCCTGCAGCTCCAGTACATACCCATGACGCGCGTGGAAAACATGTGCGCCACCGGCTCGGAGTCATTGCGGGCGGCCAGCTATGCCGTCGCCGCCGGTGTCTGTGATATCGCTTTAGCGGTGGGGGTGGAGAAGCTAAAGGACTCCGGGGCTACCGGCGTCAAGGGCCCCAGCGTTGTCGGTGATAACCAGGACGGCAGCTCGGGTATCGGCCCCGGTTACAGCGCCCCGGCCTCTTTCGCCTACCTGGCGACGCGTTATTTTCACGACTATAATATCAAGCCGGAGGAGGGCAAACGCCTGCTGGCGCAGATTGCCGTTAAAAACCATCATAACGGCAGCCTGAATCCCAAGGCGCATTTTCAGAACGAACTCACCATCGAGCAGGTGGTCAACGCCCCGATTATCGCCTGGCCGCTGGGTCTATTCGACTGCTGCGGCGTCAGCGACGGCGCTTCGGTGGCCGTCGTCACCCGTGCCGACATGGCTAAAAAGTTTCGCCCCGATCCCATTTATATCAAGGCGTTGCAGGTTACTGTAGGCGCCCGGCAGGGGGCAATGATGCCGGACTATGACTTCGTCCATATGGAAGAGAACGTCCGCGGTTCAAAGAAAGCCTACGCTGAGGCCGGTATCAAGGACCCCCGTAAGGAAATTAGCTGCGCCGAGGTGCACGACTGCTTCAGCATCCACGAGTTGATTGTCTACGAAGACCTGGGATTCAGTCCCAAGGGCAGGGCACGGGAGGATATAGAAGCCGGGACTTTTCAATTAACCGGCGAACTGCCGGTAAACACCGACGGCGGGCTCAAATGTTTTGGCCATCCCCTCGGCGCCAGCGGCCTGCGTATGATGTACGAGATGTACAAGCAACTCCAGGGCAAGGCCGGTCCCCGGCAGGTGAAAAATCCCCATCTTGGTCTCACCCACAACCTGGGCGGTAACGCCGGTACGGGCATCTGTTCCTGTTTTATCGTGGGCAACGAGAAGTAATTAACATTTGTCATTCTGAGGGAGCGTAGCGACCGAAGAATCTCGGGGTGGTATAGTAAGAAAAGTCCCCACCCCTGGATTCTTCGCTTCGCTCAGAATGACAGTTCGAACATCTTGCAAGGAGGTACTTAATATGAAAATGGCTCTGGAGGGAATTAGAGTCCTTGATGTCAGCGAGGCGGGGCTGGCTCCTGTGTGCTGTCGTATACTGGCGGATATGGGCGCCGAGGTCATTAAAGTGGAGCGCACCGAGGGCGGCGACCAGACCCGCGGTATCCTGAAAATCAGCGGCAACGTGCCCATTTACGATATCAATTATGTATTGGAATTCTATAACCTGAACAAAAAGGGCATCACGCTGGACCTGAAGAAAAAAGAGGGCACGGAAATATTGTATAAACTCGTCGAAAAGTCCGATGTCTTCGTCTGCAATTTCCGTCCCCACGCTTTAGAGAGCCTGGGACTTGAGTACAAAGACATTTCAAAGATTAATCCCCGTATCATTTACACGCATCTGAGCGGGTATGGTTTGCACGGGCCGGAGAAAGACGTCGGAGCTTACGACTTCGTCGGCTACTGGGCGCGCAGCGGCGTCATGGCATCGCTGGGCGAACCCGGCACGCCTTTGCCCTTTCAGGTACCGGGTTTCGGGGATAATACCACCGGCATGTACGCCGCCTGCGCTATTATGATGGCCCTGTTTCATCGTGAACGCACCGGCGAGGGACAGGAGGTCTGTGTCTCTTTAGTGGGAGGGGGGATATGGTCGATGGGCATCGTCCTTTCCTCCGTCCTGGCGACGGGACTCGAATACCCCCGCGTCTCCCGCACCTGCCAGAGCAATCCCATCTTTAATAGCTACGAGTGCGCCGACGGCAAGTGGATTCAGATGGCCTGCATCCAGGGCGACCGCTACTGGTCGGGTGTCTGTAAAGCCCTCGATATCGGCGACCTGGAGAAAGACCTCCGCTTCGATACGCACGAAAAGCGAATGGAAAACAACCTGGAACTAATCCCCGTTCTCGATAAGGTCTTTAAGTCCAGAACACAGTCGGAGTGGGCGGAGCGATTAAGTAAAGAAAATATCATCTGGACGGTGGTTAAAACGCCGGCCGAGGTAGCTAACGACCCTACCCCCTGGGCGGATGAGTATTTCCGGGAAATCGACCACCCGGCGGGGAAAAAGCTCAAGGTTATCATGCCGCCATGGCAGTTCAGCCGGACCCCGACGACCATCCGGCGTACCGCCCCGGAGTTTGGTCAGCACACGGAAGAGATTCTTACAGAGACTCTCGGCTATAACTGGGACGAGATTACCGCTTTAAAAGATAAAAAGGTTATAGCGTAAGTAATTCTCCCTTATTCCCTCCTTACAAAGGAGGGAGACAGATATATGAAAAGCATGGATATTTCAGTTTGTACGATCATCCTCTCCCTTTTGTAAAGGGAGAGTGAGAGAGGGATTTACAGGACAGGAGGCAGCCATGGGAGAGCTATTGAAAGATAGGGTGGCGGTGGTGACGGGGGCGGGTAAGGGGCTGGGCCGCGCCGAGGCAATCGGCCTGGCGGCCCAGGGGGCTAAAGTCGTCGTTAATGATTTAGGCGCTGCCACTGACGGCTCCGGGACATCTAGAGGCCCCGCCGAGGAGGTGGTCGCCGATATTAAGAAGGCCGGCGGGGAGGCCGTTCCCAGCTATGCCAGCGTGGCTACTGTTGAAGGGGCGGAAAGCATTATTAAAACGGCCGTCGATAGCTTCGGGCGGGTAGATATCCTGGTGAATAACGCCGGCTTTAACCGCGACCGTATGGTCTACAACACCTCCGACGAAGAGTGGGACTCGGTAATACAGACCAACCTCAGCGGTACTTTCTACTGCACGCGGGCGGCCTGCAAGGTGATGCGTCAGCACAACTACGGGCGCATTATCAATACCTCTTCTCACGCCGGACTGGGCAATATGGGGCAGGCCAATTACAGCGCCGCCAAGGAGGGTATCGTGGGCTTTACACGCACCGTGGCGCGCGATATGCAGCGTTACGGTGTTACCTGCAACGTTATCCGCCCCGTCGCCGGTACGAGAGGTTTCGTGGAACTGGTGCAGGATAAAGGTCTTAAAGAGGCGTGGGCCAAGATGTGGGGCGCTGAGCTTGCCGAAAGGCGTTTGAAGCAGATGCTCGAACTCAACCAGCCGGAAGATGTTGCCGGACTGGTCGTCTATCTCGCCGGCGAAAAGGCCGATAACGTTAACGGCTGTGTCTTCGAGGTCTGGCACGGGCACATCGGCATTTACGTCGACCCTCCCCCCGTGGAGCAGGTGCTCTGGAAAGACGGGCGCTGGACCATAGAAGAGCTTATCGAAGCCATGCCGTCGACGCTGACCAGAGATAAAGTCCACGATTTACCGGCCATTTTCCCGTTTTAACAATCAATAATGTCATTCTGGCGCAGGCTTCAGCCCGAGTTCAGCCCGAGGGCCAGAATCCACAACCCTTTCCCCCGAGATTCTTCGCTTCGCTCAGAATGACAGGAAACAATATAGAGGAAATGAACCATGTTAAAGAAAATCGACCATATTGCAGTTGTCGTTAAGGATATCGACCAGGCCGTCGAGTCTTATGCCGAAATGTTCGGCTTCAAGGTGGTGGAGAAAATGGATGGACCCGGCGGGGAATTTATATCGGCTATGATGGCTCTCGGTGATATCCGGGTAGAGATATTACAGCCTTTAAAGCCGGGCAGCCATATGAGGTTTCTTGAAGAAAAGGGCGGCGGACTCCACCATGTATCCTTCGCTACCGATGATATTGCTAATGACCTGAAGACCTTGAAAGACCAGGGCAGAAAAATCCAGAACGAGGAGCCGATAAACCTTCCCGGTGGTGATAAGATAGCTTTTGTTCACCCCTCGGCGGCGGAGAATGTCCTCATAGAGCTGGTGCAACGGGGATAGTAGATTGTCATTGCGAGCTTTAGCGAAGCAATCCGTTACTCTTAAAAGGCGGATTGCTTTGTCGCCTCCGGCTCCTCGCAATGACCTAATATCGTTTTTGTAGTCTTCTACCCCACCATCAGCGGTACCAGCTTCCTGATACTGTCCAGTTTTTCCAGGTTCTGCACCATTCCCAGTAGTTCCGTGGCTTTCTTTTTCCTGATTTTCCCGGAAAAATCAACGTTCGTCCAGAATTTAGCCAGTACCTCATCGCGGGTCATCGGGTTGTTCTGCGGGTCGCCCTTCACGTGTAAACAGGACTCGGTCAGCTCCCGACCGTCTTTCAGGGATATTGTCATTCTGGCTTTCTCAAACTCGACATCCGGGGCCGGCGTGAGCTTTATTTTCTTGATAAATTCGGTTACCTTCGGATTTCGTATCGCTTTCTCGGTGAAATGCACCGGCTTGACGCTGCCAAACAGGAACGCCGTCGCCACCGCGTACTCGTAGCTGAAAACGGCGTTACCGTGCGGGAACGGCCCTATCTTAAGTGGGTCCCCGCAGACATGGTCTATCCCGCCCTGCGCCAGGTCGAGGTTGACCGACTCTATATCTTTGGCTGCAACGCCGTGCTTGCGGATGAGCGTCAGGGCGCAGTCGATGGCGGCGTGGGGGATACGGCAGCACGGGTAGGGCTTAATCGTGCCGTCGTAGCAATAATCCTTACCCAGGCCTCTGGTCAGGGCTTCCGGCTTCTGGCAGCCCTCGGTGAACATCTGGTAGTAGCCGAACTTGCTAAAAAGGGCGTCCTCAGGCCCGGTCCAGCCCGCTTTAGCCAGCTGCGCCGAGAAAATCCCCGCCCGGGCGGAAAGCCCCTGCGGCAGCTTGAAGGCGACGGTGCCGTCCCAGATAATCTGGAAGGTGCTGCCTATCTGGTTGAGGACGATGCCGAAGGCGTTTCTCATCTGGAGTTTATCCAGTCCCAGCAGCCGTCCGGCGATAGCCGCCGCCCCGAAGGCGTTGACCGTGCCGGTGCCGTCCCAGCCCAGCGTAAAGCCGAATCCGGAGGCCGCCAGCATACGCGCCGCGATGTCATCCCCGACGAGTAACGCCGTTATCATTTCCCGCCCGTCGACGTTGACGGCTTCGGCCATGGTGACGGCTGTCGGTACCGTGGTGCCGCTGACATGCCCCGGGCAACTGACGCCTTCTACCAGGGGGCTGACCGGCTCGAAATCAAACGAGCGCGCCATGACGCTGTTGACCATCGCAGCGTTAGCAGCGGGTATTTTACCTCCGTGGACGAGGACAGTGGCTTCTTCCCTGCCGCCTTCCTCGCGCATGAGGTTAACCAGTTCCGGGTTCCCGCTATCGGTTGAACCGCCTATCAGGCACCCCAGCGTATCGATAATGCGGTACTTCGTAGCCTCCAGCGTGGCTTTATCGATGTTTTCAAAACGTGTTTCCACCACGTTGGCGGCCAGTTTTTCAATAGCGGTGTTGTCGTTCATCAGAGACTTCCTGAGTCCGCTATTTCCCGATCACTGTCGGTTCCTTACCCGACGTGGCATACTTCTTCACGGCGGCTTCGTTCAGTTCCACGCCGAAACCGGGACCCTCGGGAGGATAGAGAAAGCCGTTTTCATATCGCGGTACTTTCACGGCCAGGTCGTCCTTCAGCGGGGTGCTGACCGTATCGTGTATATTATAGAGGTTAAGCGGCCCGATGGCTTCCTGCTCTATCTTGCCCGACCAGGCGGTAGCCGCCAGGAAGTGCGCCTCGACGGCGGCTCCCAGGCCGGAATTAATCATGCAGCCGCACATCACCGGCAGGTTGGCCGCCTGGGCAATCGCCACCCATTTCTGTGATTTCAATATGCCGCCGGCTTTAGGCACCTTGAGGAAAAGCCCGTCCGCGGCGTCGTTTTCGATTATCTTGATAAGGTCATTAAGCTCGGCGGCCGATTCATCGGGGAATACCGGCACGTCCACCTTGCGTCGCAATCGTGCCAGCCCGTCGATGTCCCACCAGGGCACCGGCTGTTCGGCGACGTATACATCGTACTTGGCCACTCTCTGCAGGACGTATAACGCCTGGTGATAGAGCCAGCCGCCGTTAGCGTCAATCATAATTTTTATATTACTACCCACCGCGGCTCTCAGGGCGGCGACCAGTTCCACATCCTCTTCCGGTGTCCTGGCGCCCACTTTCAGTTTCAGTCCCCTGAATCCGGCTTTCACCAGGGCTTTGCCTTCGGCTCCCACCTCCTCCGCCGTCCCCGAGGACATCACGAAGGCCAGCGCTATCTTTTCGTTGGACAGGCCGCCCAGGAGCTTATAGACGGGCACTCCCAGCGCCTTGCCCATGAGGTCGTGCAAAGCGTAGTCGATGACCGCCTTCGATTGATGGTTGAGCTTGGCGGCTTTGTCCATACGCATCACGATTCGCTCAATGTTGAAGGGGTCTTCGCCGAGTAGAATCTGAGGCCCGTAAACTTTGTTGATATTGTGCATGATGGAGTCCTGGCTTTCTCCCATATACCAGGGGGAAGTATCGCCGGTCTCGCTTACCCCGGTAATCCCTTCGTCGGTGTGTATCTTAACGACGACGGCATCGGCGCAATCGGCGGTGCCTCCTCCCATCTTCATCGGTTTGGCAAAGCGCATCGATACCGGTATGCATTCTATCTTCGTGATTTTCATAAATAACCTCCGTGCGGGTATTTAACTTTGAAATGCTTGGGGTGCTATTTCTGTATAGCACTTTAAACTGCTTTAAGTCAAACAGCGAATTCTCCGGTGCTGTTTGCATTCGGTTGTATTAATAACTAAATCCATTTATCTTTGATATCTTTTCCCACCCTGGCCGCCCTCGCATCATTCCCGGCTTAGCCCTTATTCTTTACACTGCCCAGTTTTCCCCCTTGAAAAAGGGGGACTAAGGGGGATTTTGCCATGCACGCATCCATACCGCCCTCGCACCATCTATGGCTTATCCCGTAGGTTTTTATCCCCACATCGTCCGGAAGGGGCGTTTAAGAGGGGTGAAACCCCTCTTTCTATTACTTTCCCCCTCTCAAACATAGAAATAATCGAGTAAGAAAGATAAGCCAGTTTGAGAGGGGGATAAAGGGGGTGAGTATATAGAATCACCCATTAAGAAAAATTACCTAGTATCATAATTCTTGACTTATTTCTTTAAAAGAATATAAAATTGCGTACCCGATGGTATCGCGCAATCACTATTATTCCCGTTAAAGAAAGAAAATCTAAGGGTGTTTTCCAGTCCCGGTGATATCACGGGACACTATTAGCAAATAATAATCGTTACAGGGAGGTCTCTCATGTCTCAGGGCAAGGATTTCGTCAGGGAAACGGCCCGGGATATACCGGTATATAAAAAAGTAGATGTCATTGTCTGCGGAAGCGGATCGGCAGGGCTGGCGGCGGCGGTAAGTGCCGCCCGGAACGGGGCGGATGTGCTGCTGGTGGAACGCAATTCATTTTTAGGCGGACAGTCCGCGGCATCGTTTCAGGTATGGTTCGGCGGCGCCACCGATATTCTTACCGGATTTTCGCTGGAGATGGCGCGGCGCCTGGACGAACTGGGAGCGGCACACCTGCTGGAGCGCTACAAGACGCAGACCGCCAGGACCGGCATCAGGCCGCTCAGCTACCATATCACCATCGACCCCGAGGTCTGGAAGTTCCTGGCCTACGACCTGTTAGAAGAATCGGGCGCCGGGATGATAACCAATACCTGGGTGGTCGACGCTATCAAAGAGAGCAACCAGGTTAAAGGCATTATTATCGAGAATAAGTCG
>CAYVPT010000038.1:0-11885 GCA_964453865.1 uncultured Dehalococcoidaceae bacterium | reverse complement strand
GCACCACATGGGATTGGGGAGATGCCACTCCTGTCACTGTTGGCGGCCCTATGGCGACTCACGTGTACGAAAACCCTGGAAACTACACTATTACATTGAAGTTTACGGATACGGAGGGTGCTATAGCGACGGCCACCAGGGAAATTACGGTTTTACCCTTAACAACCAAAGTATCGCGTCCTTTTTGATAATAATAGGCGGGGGCTCTGTGTGGTCGGCAGAACCTGCGGTCTGATTCTCAATATAACTACCTAAGTCAACAGCAAGGGGATTTGAGTAAGATATATCCTGCCACCTTATAAGCTGGTTACAATGATTATATCTTGTGAAGACGGAGTTGTTCAGAGATTCCCTAATTATTATTTTAGCCGTACTTTTTACTGAGACTAATGCCAAAATGAAACGCAGGTCTTTCAAGCCGTGTAAATCTGAAAGGGCCATGTTTCAAGCCCTTCGGGATATAGATTAAAGCACTTTTAGTTATGATGTGTTTTTCATCACCCAACCACACTTCGAGTTCTCCGCCTAAATCCTGTGGCTCTTCCGGGTTAGTTCCAAAAACGCCCAGGACTTCATCATGGTCGTGCTTGTGAGGTTCGACATCACTTTCGGTCTTATTTGCCCTCTCAGGCCAAAACCAGACGCAGTCTACGACAAAGGCGCCTTTGACGACATCGTCATCTAAAAATAATATTTCCGTCTGATCTTCAGGCCTAATTGTTGTTTCATAAGGAGATTGTAATTTCTTTTTTAGTTCCGTAATGATATATTTCCCGTATTTTGTTTCAGCCATTTTTCTTCATTCCTTTCTTTATTTCTAATAATTACGGAGCAGATTCCGCCGTTTAAGATCTATAGATATGTGTTTATTTTATTATATGGAATGTAATATTTCTAATTTGAAATATATCGGCATAATATACAATAATAATTAACGAATTGTCAATATCCTTAAAAAGGGATTTTCTCTGAATGACTGAGTGACCCGGGGCTCGGGAATGAAGAACGTAGAATTTTTTGTTTGAGGGAAACTAAAAAATGCCAGACGAAAAGAGTAAGGTTAAAACAGTATATAGAGCGCTTAGTCTTAGTGGTTACACCGGAGGCGGCGCTCCGGCAGCGGTTGATATTAAGGATGGGAAAATAATCAGAATTAGACCTTTACACTATGATTTGAAATATACCAAAAAAGAACTGAACCTGTGGCAATTTCAGCGGAATGGCAAAACCTTTGAACCTCTCATGAAATCACTCCCTGCGCCTTTCTCACTGGCCTATAAAAAAAGAGCCTATTCTCCCAACCGGATTAAATATCCTTTGAAGAGAGTGGACTGGAATCCTGACGGTGAAAGGCATCCAGAAAACAGGGGTAAGAGTAAGTACGTGAGAATTTCGTGGGATGAGGCCGCCGGGATAATAGCCGGTGAGCTAAAGAGGGTGCATGAAAAATACGGACCGTATGCCGTGCTTGCCCAGGCAGACGGACATGGGGAGAATAAGATTATCAATGCTGCTCATGGCTGTCAAATTCTCCTTCATGATGCATTGGGTGGTTTTACGCAGCAGCAGAGAAATCCTGATAGCTGGGAGGGTTGGTATTGGGGCTCAAAGCATGTATGGGGAAACGGATGGGTTGGCATGATGGCGCCGCAAACCAATGTCGTCAAAGATATTACGGAAAGCTCCGATTTGCTGCTGGTCTGGGGAGGCGACCCCGAGACCACTACCTGGGGACTCGCCGGACAGTGTGCGACCCGGTTAAGCTATTTCTGGTCGGAGGCTGGAATAAAACAGGTGTATATCTGCCCCGATTTAAATTATGGGGCGGCGGTCCATGCCGATAAATGGATTCCCGTATTGCCCAATACGGATGCCGCCTTACAGTTGGCGATTATCTATGTTTGGATAACCGAGGATATTTACGATAAGGAATATGTTAAGACCCATACCGTTGGGTTCAAAAAAGTTAAAGACTATGTATCAGGTAAAGAAGACGGCGTGCCCAAGACACCGGCCTGGGCATCCCCCAGATGCGGCGTCCCGGAATGGACGATTAAAGCCCTGGCCAGAGAGTTTGCCGTAAAAACGACTTCAATCGTCCATATTTGCGGCGGTTCTATGATCAGAGGACCATACTCGCATGAACCCGCCAGACTGGAGGCCATATTACTCGGTATGCAGGGATTAGGTAAACCGGGTGTCCACCAGGTCGTTGCCATGACCTCAATCGGAGATACTATTCCGAAAGCTGCCCATACTTCGCTCAGCGCATTCTCACCGACCAAGCCGGGGGACCGTATACTGAGGCCGCATTCCTGCGCTCACACGAGGGCCTCCAAACAATTCATTCCCAAGACCCTTATACAGGAAGCTATTCTTAATCCCCCCGTTACTTTTTCGGGGAGCGGTGCCTGCGCGGAAGTAGTCGAAGACCAGTTCGTAAAATATACCTATCCTCTACCCAAAGAAGAAGGCGGAAGTGAAATACATATGATATGGACCGATTCTCCCTGCCGGACCACCTGCTGGAATGCCGGCAATAAGACCGTAGAAGCCTTCCGGAGCCCCAAGATAGAGTGCGTTGTTGCCCAGCACCCCTGGCTGGAGAATGATTGCCTGCTTGCGGATATTATCCTGCCAGCGAACACTACTTTCGAAATAGACGATATCGTATCGAACTCCATGCACGGTATAGATATTCCGAGCGTCATGTACCAGAAACAGGCCATTGAGCCTTTTGGCGAATCCAAAAGCGACTATGAGATAGTCCTGGAGATAGCCCGGAAGCTGGGTAAGTATGATGATGTTACGCAGGGTAAGTCCATCGACGAATGGATTAGATACTGCTTTGATATGATGGGATTGCCGGAGCTTATCAACTGGGAAGACTTTAACGAAAAGGGGTATTACGCATTCCCGACCGCCCCGGATTGGGAGAAGTATCCTGCCGGCATGAGAAAGTTTTACCTTGACCCGGTGAATAACCCCTTGCCTACACCTTCGGGTAAGCTTGAGTTCTATTCGGAAAGACTGGCCACAAATTTCCCTGATGATAAGGAAAGAGCCCCGCTGCCACGCTGGATCGAGCGCGGTGAAGTGCATGACGAACGGCCATCCGGTAAACGGGCTAAGGAATATCCCTTGCTCATTGTTTCCAATCACCCCAGGTGGAGGATGCATGCTACCTGCGATGATATTTCATGGACAAGGGAAATCCCAACCTGCAAGGTCAGGGGTTGGGATGGATATATGTACGAGCCCGTCTGGATAAATCCGAAAGACGCGAAAAAGAGACGTATAAAGAGCGGCGATATCGTTAAAGTATACAACGAAAGGGGTGCCGTTCTTGGTGGCGCTTATGTCACGGAGAGAATCATGCCCGGAGCGGTATATCAGGACCATGGGGCCAGGTGCGATTGGATAATACCGGGGGAACTCGACCGGGGAGGCGCTAACAATCTGATATCTCCGTCTGGTCTAGTCTCTAAACATTGCGGGGGGGAGGTCACCAGCGGATTTTTAGTTGAAGTTGAGAAGGTTGCCTTGGCCCAAATGGAGGAGTGGCAGAGGTTATATCCCGCAGCGTTTCAAAAGGAGTATGAGCCGGCCTCCGGACTGCAATTTAATGCCTGGGTTGAGGGGGCATATAGCAATTAAGGAAACTGTTGGGTAAAAACGAAGCAGGTCGTTGGGCTGTATAGATTCGTTTAAGCAATCATTATCAGATTATACTCGTCCCGCCGTCAACGCTTATCGTCTGACCGACGATATCGCTCGAGACATCAGAAACCAGGAAAGCAACCGTATTGGCAATATCCTGCGGGGTGGTGGTTCTTTTATTGGGAATCCCCTGAATCACAGCATCGAAACCGCCGGGTGGGGCGCCGCCGGCACCGAAATTGGTTAGACCTAAGCCAGGAGCGATACAATTTACATTAATACCTGAGGCCGCCACTTCATTTGCCAAGACCTGGGTAAAACCCACGATGCCGCTCTTGGCCGCCGCATAAATTGAAGTGGTCGGGAATCCCTTTTTAATGTTTACCGAGGCAATGGTAATAATCTTCCCGCTTTTCCGGGAAAGCATATGTGGTAAAACGGCTTTGATGCAATATAGCGTTCCTTTAAGGTTAAGGTCCAGGTCCCTGTCCCAATCCTCTTCGGTTTTGTCGACGAAGAGCTTGGGAGGAGTAGTGGCTCCGGCGATATTCACCAGGATATCAATCTTCCCGAATTCCTTAAGAGTTTTCTCGACTAAATCATCAACCTCAGCACGGTTCGTCACATCGACTCTGGCAGCGATAACTTTACGTCCCAGGGCTTTAATCTCGGCGGCGGTCTGATTAGCTCCTTCCTTATCTTTATCGATAATAACTACGTCACATCCCTCTTTCGCCAGAGTCAGTGCTGTAGCTTTGCCAAACCCTTTTTGGCTGCCGGCGCCGGTAACCAGGGCGACCTTGTTTTGCAAACCTAAATCCATCGGACTCCTTAAAGATCGGAAAATTTGCTCTATACTATGGCAGGATAATCACCTCGTCACCATCCCAGGCGAAATTAACCGTCAGATGTTCGCTCCGGGAGATATCTTCAAAGTAATCGTACACTTCCTGAGCTAAAGGATTGTCCCTGGTAACTATCTCCGGCTCCGCATTTTTATTAACAAAACAGGGAAGATATGAAAATCTCTTAATTTTGCCGTCTGCGATTATAGTCTTTACAATTAAGGTACGCCTGGATTCGTGGGGGAGGGGAAAGGTTGGACATTCGGGGTCAACGACGGCACCGTATTTTTCCACGAGCTTATGAGGGAACTGGCCGCCGGCTCCCGCGGTTTGAGATGGACCTATCTCCGCGGCAAAGTTGCCGGTGGAATAGAATATAGCCCTGCCTTTGTACATCTCGATGCCTTTACCGATATGAGTATGGGTACCTAAAACAAGGTCGGCACCGGCATCAATCGCCGCGTGTCCTACATCAATACAATATTCCGGAATAACTCTGGGAATAATGTGCTGTCCCCAGTGCATGGAGACAACCACAACATCGACTTCGGACTTCAGCTGCTGAATACTCGCCACCATCGCTGCCAGGTCTTCTTTGTATGGAAGGGTCACAATGCGGGGTGGAGTACCGGGTTGAAAGTCCGTCTGCTCATAGATTGTCCAGATTCGAATCGGGTTTAATCCGGGTTTATCTTTTTCGGCCTCGTATCCTTTGGGGTGAACACTGGAAAAAGCCAGAAAACCGACCCTGTTTCCCTTCCTCTCCAGAATTACAGGCCGGCGTGCTTCCTCGATATTATTTCCCACGCCGACGTACGGTAGGCCTGCTTCCACCATTTTCTTCATTGTTTCCAGCAAAGTTTCCGTGCCCCAGTCCAAGGTATGGTTATTGGCCAGAGAAATCACATCGAAGCCGGCCGAGATAACCGCCGGCAGGTTACGCGACTCTGAATTGCTGCCGTGACCTCGAATAAGATATCCTCCCTCGGCATACGTTTGCTCGGAATTACCGAAAGTGATATCTGCCGCCTGGAGCACACCGGCGACATGCTGGAAAATTGTTTCCGGTTTCTCCCGGTCTATCAAGAGGTCCCCGGTACCTAATAAAGTAATAGCTTCTTTTTTCATATATTACGAACCAAACTCCCCTGATAAATTTTATATTTACAGATTCTCAAATTTTAGCTATCAGTCAAATCTTATCCTCATGTCCCTGGCATAGAAGTACCGGGGCGGTCTGAACGTGGCCCATACCTCGTCACAGACCTTAATTTCCTCATCAGTCAATTTGATATCGGCAGCGGTGACATTTTCCTTTAATTGTTCCGTGGTGATAAGACCGCTAAGGACGGAGGTGATGGTTGGATTATGCAAAATCCAGGCCATCGCAAATTGGGGCAGGGTGCAACCGTGCTCTTTGGCTAGTTTCTGAAACCGTTCGACCGCTTTGAAATTCACTTTCGACCAGTAACGCTCCATATATCTTTGACCGATATCACCCATCGTAAATCTGCCTTCGGCAGGTGGCTTACCGAAGGCGTGTCTACCGGTGAGCATTTCACCGGCCAGAGGATTATAGACGCAAAGACCAACCTTTTCACTTTCGCATAAACCTATCAGTTCCCATTCAATATCGCGTGTCAACAGGTTATAAGGCGATTCAATACACTGAAATCGCGCCAGGTTATATCTTTCACTTATTCCAAGTGTTTTACAGAGTTGCCAGGCTGTAAAATTGGAACAGCCAATGTATCTGACTTTTCCCTGATGAACGAGATCATTTAAGGTGTTTAAAGTGTCTTCAATCGGCACCTCGTAATCAGGAAAATGACAGAACAGCAGGTCAATAAAGTCGCAATTTAATCTCTTGAGGCTACCTTCCACCTGTTGCATGATGTGTTTACGTGATAGTCCCTGTTCATTAGGGTCAATGTCTGAAGTCAGCCCCCTACCCGCAGGTGAACCTACTTTGGTAGCAATGAAAGCAAAGTTACGCCTTCCTTTTACGGCTTTACCGATTATTTCCTCGGAACCCGGGTAACGGTCTGCCGTATCGAAGAAGTTGATACCGGCATCCAGAGCAGCCTGGATTAATTTAATACCCGGCGTTTCGCTGACCTGTGTCCCGTAGGTCATGGCGCCAATAGCGATTGTGGATACTTTTATCCCGGTTGTACCTAATTTCCTGTACTCCACTTGAGCCTCCCATTTGCACAAGTTTCTATCATGACGTAATATTTAAGTCAAACTTAACCCCCGCTAACCATGCTTAGCAGCCATAGTTCATGATATAAAATATATAATCCAAATTACAATTTTTGGAACGACTAAATTTAACACAAGGTATAAATGTTGTCAATCCAGATTCCATTTGTGATGGTATAAGTATTCACCTGAAAAAACCGATACTATTTTATAGAACCTCTCTATTAATTGAGAATGGAGTATTATGACATTGACACAATGCGGTATATTATTATATATTCCTGAAAAAGATTTTATAACATGAAAATGATATTTTATAATGCTAAATTTAATTTGTATGAAGAAAAATGACAACATCGTCTGAAATAAATTTACGTTGTGGTAATCCGGGCCGGTCTGAAATATCATTCATAACTTTTATACCATTTTTTACAAAATAATATTTAACTTCACACGAGGCTGACAACGGGAGAAAGACTGCTTTATGTGAAAAGCCAATTTCTGGAAATGGCATGAAAAACAACGTGAAGCAAACACCAGGGGACAAACATCGAGTATTTGGTTATACCGGGAAAATATTGCGGGTAGATTTAACCAACGGCCAGATAACGATTCAGCAACTTGAAGAAGAAGAATTAAGGAAGTATGTCGGCGGTTCTGTTCTGGGAATAAAATATATCTATGATGAAGTACCTCCTGGAGTGGAGTGGTCTGACCCGGAGAACAGGTTCTTTATCGGTTCGGGCCCCCTAGGCGGTACCAGGGTGGGAGGCTCCGGCTCAATCTGTACGGTCACCAAGGGCGCTCTGACGAATGGGATGGGCAGCTCCCAGGCGAATGGCGTCTTTGGGGCATATCTTAAGCTAAGCGGGTATGACGCTGTTGTCTTCCGTGGTACCGCACCCAAATGGTCCTACCTCTATATTCATGACGGGACAGCGGAACTAAGAGACGCTAACCATCTGGTGGGTAAAACAACCTGGGAGGTGGAGAACCGGGTAAGGCAAGAACTCGGGAAAAACTTACGCGATGTCAGTGTAATGAGTATTGGCCCGGCCGGAGAATATCTGGTAAGGTTTGCTTCCGTCTTTTGTGATTTCGGGCATGTTTCCGCCCATAACGGGATGGGCGCCGTCCTTGGCTCCAAGAAGATCAAAGCTATCGTGGTTGAGCGGGGCCATACTCCTGTTGCTGTAAAGAATAGAGAAGGCCTTTCCCGGGCTGCCAAAAAAATCTTGGAATTCTCCGAAACATCTAATGCGGAAATGCGAACCGAAGGTACTCTACCCGGCGTCATCATGGGCTTCAAGTTCAGTGAGGCACCGGTAAAGAATTATACCCGGAATTATTATCCGATTGCTCCGGATATTCTGGAATCTTACTCACCCGCGAAAATCCTGTCCAGATTCGGGGGTAAAGAAAAAACATTTCCCTGCTGGGCCTGTACCGCTGAACATTGCCACCGCATGGAAATACCGGACGGCAAATATAAAGGTCTCGTTTTTGAAGAGCCGGAAGCGGAGGGAATTCATCAATTCAGTGCCACCGTCGGCATTGAAGACGTGACCATGACCATGGTCCTGAACGACCGGGTGGATAAATTGGGTTTTGACATTAATGAGACCGGGTACCTGATGGGTATGGTGATTGAATGTTTTGAAAAAGGCATACTCACTAAAAAAGATACCGAAGGATTGGAAATGACCTGGGGCAATGGAGAAGCCATCATGGCGATGCTTCAAAAGATAGCTTGCCGGCAAGGCTTCGGCAATATCCTGGCTGAAGGGACGATGCGGGCGGCGCGGGCTATCGGTGGAGAGGCCCCGAAATTCGCCGTGCATACCATGAAAGGCAACACCCCGCGCGGCCATGACCACCGCGTGGTCTGGTATGAACTCTTTGAGACCTGTGTCTCCAACCTGGGTACACTGGAATCCCACAAAACCATTCCGTTTGCTTTATTCGGAATCGACCCTGAATATGATCGATTTGACCCGATGATGGTATCGACCGTTAATGCCAGAATCAAAGGCGCGATGGTATTTGAAGATTCAATGGTAACCTGCCGCATCAATACCTGCACAGCCCTTGATCTTCTGTGTGAGGCAGTAAATGCTGCCACCGGATGGAACATGGATATCAATGAAGCTATGGCCGTGGGTAGAAGAGGTGTCAACCTGGCCCGGACTTTCAACTTGCAGCATGGTATCAGCGCCGAACTGGACAGGCCTTCAGAGCGTTACGGATCGGCGCTTCCCGATGGACCGCACGCTGGTAAAAGTATCATGCCTCACTGGGACAAAATGGTCCGTAATTATTATAAACTTATGGGTTGGGATGAAGAAACGAGTAAGCCGCTACCTGATACTCTCCATAATCTTGGCCTCGATTTCGTTATCCCGCAATTGTGGGGCTAGATTTAGTTTTAACGATTTATCGGTAATATAGATT
The DNA here is from genome assembly GCA_964453865.1 of uncultured Dehalococcoidaceae bacterium. Taxonomy (GTDB): domain Bacteria; phylum Chloroflexota; class Dehalococcoidia; order Dehalococcoidales; family RBG-16-60-22; genus CAYVPT01. The sequence continues at coordinate 2,724 of CAYVPT010000038.1, read as the reverse complement.
AATTTCCAAACAATCTGATACCTAAACAATCGACTGATTATTACGATGACTTGAAGGAGACTAATTTGGATAAAAACTGGTCGGAACTTACCCCGGATGAAAGACGTGAAGCGCGTTTCCAACGATGGCTTTCATCAGGAGATGTGGACTTCGTCAATAAATCAGCCCAAAAGGCCTATCAGCAGAGGGTAAAGAGGCTGATTGATGTCATCAAGCTAAATGAGCCAGACCGCGTGCCGGTAATGCTGCCGATAGCTTTTTTCCCCGCTTATTATGCCGGGAGTGACCTCCGGAAAGTTATGTATGACTACAACGAACTTCGCCGCACATGGTTTCAATTCATAGATGAATTCGATATGGATGTGTACGCTGGGCCTGGAGTTGTCTCTCCGGGAAGGATGTTCGATAGTCTCGACTACAAATTGTTCAGCTGGCCGGGACATGGTCTCGATACCAGTGCCTCGTCCTACCAGTTCGTCGAGGGCGAATATATGAAAGCAGATGAGTACGAAGCTCTTATCGAAGACCCGTCCGATTTCTGGTTAAGGGTGTATATGCCGCGCGTATTCGGGGCGTTCGAGCCTTTCCGGCAACTCGATCCTTTTACATCCATCATCGAAATACCAACCGGATATTTCATTCCTTATGCCAGACCGGACGTCCGGGCGGCCTTAAGAGCTCTCCTGGACGCCGGTCAGGAGATTATCGAGTGGCAGAAAGCCGTGGGAGAGTGCGACCGGCGGGCGCTGTCAACGGGCATCCCCTCCTTGAGAGGGAGCTTTACCAAAGCTCCCTTCGATATCATCGGAGATGCCTTGCGAGGTACGCAGGGAATATTTCTGGACATGTACCGGAGACCAGAAAAACTTATTGAAGCCATGGAAAAGATTACACCTCTGGCTATCAAAACAGCCGTGGCTTCAGCTAACAGTGCCGAAGGTGTTGTGATTACTATCCCGTTGCATAAAGGCGCCGATGGATTTATGTCTCCAAAGCAATTCGAGACTTTCTACTGGCCTACCCTTAAAAAAGTCATTCTTGGCATCACAGCCGAAGGTATTGTGCCGGTATTGTTCGCTGAAGGCAGCTATAACACGCGCCTTGAGATGGTTAGCGATTTGCCCAGGGCTTCAGTGATATGGTGGTTTGACCAGACGGATATGGCTCGCGCTAAAAGTATCCTGGGTGGAACTGCCTGCATTGCCGGGAATGTGCCCGGCTCGTTGTTGTGTACGGGTACGTCCCGGGATGTTAAAGAGTATTGCCGGAAAGCGATTGAAGTCTGTGGCAAACGAGGTGGTTATATACTGACCGGGGGCGCGGTTATTGACAAAGCGAATCCAGATAATCTGCGCGCATTGATGGAAGCTGCCAGAGAATACGGGGTATATAAGACGTAATAAAAAAGACCAGGCCAAGAATATCAATCGATATTTCAGGAGGAAAAAGCCACTCACCACCAGCCAATCGATAGTCAATAGCGCCCGAGATACAATTTAGCGGGTTGACATTGACTTGAGCAGTTTTTTTGTACCATTATCGCGGCCAAGACCCTTTCTTTCGATTTCATAAATACTGCCATATCCTTTTCTATCTAATCGATAGATCGAAGAATATTAAGCGAATACATTATTAATGAAATTAATTTACGATATGAAATAAGCAATTCGTATTAAAATAGAGGGGGCGACTGACCTGCCCCCTGTTACAGTACCACTTATACCCTCGTTATCACAGTCAATGGACTTGCCCCCATTTTGGGCCTATCATAATATTAGTTTTTTCAATCATATGGCTTTTAATATAGTCGATGCTTATACCAGAGGAGATAAGTTTCCCAAGGCTCCATATAGAATATTTTTTAACTATTGGTAAAGGCAGTAATTCTATTATTTCATCAAATTAGGAAGCCAGGTAGTCAGCGAAGGTACAAGAAAGATGATAGCGACAGCCGCAACCGTAGCGAGGACGAACGGGAGTGTCCCCTTATAGATACTGGCAATGGGAACTTCCCTGCGTATATTTTTAAAGACGAACATGATGATACCTACCGGAGGGGTCATCCCGCCCAGGTTTATGACGACGACTATAAGTAAACAAAACCAAATCGGATTTATTCCCAGAGCTGTGGCGATGGGGAAGAAAATGGGGAAGCCGATGAGGATCATCGGCAGGATATCTATAAAACAGCCCAGGATAGTAAAGAATACCAAAGTCGTAATCATAAAAACGGTGGGGGACATTCCGAGGCCGTTAATGAAAGCGGTCATGTTGTTGGAGAGATTACACCAGGCCAGGAACCGGGTGAACATCTGGGCGCCTACAAGGATAAAAAAGACGGTGGAAACGTTTTTCCCGCCGTCCAGAAGGGCCTGGGTGAAATTTTTCCAGTTATATCTTCTCATGAGTAAAGCGATGACAAAAGCGGCAAACGCTCCTACAGCGCCGCCCCTGGTCGGAGTAAATATCCCGGTATAAATACCGCCGATACACACCAGAAAAACGACCAGGACTGGTCCGCCCGCCTTGAGCGATACGAACCTTGGCCGCCAAGCCGATTTTTCACTGGCGGGCCCGGCCTTTGGATAGATTCGGCACCAGCCATATACCACCAAACAGTAGATGGCAGCCATAATCAAGCCCGGTACGACACCCGATATGAGCATCGCCCCTATCGGCACGCCGGTAAGCAGCCCTACCAGGATAAAGGCGCTGCTCGGCGGT
>CAYVPT010000037.1:0-11992 GCA_964453865.1 uncultured Dehalococcoidaceae bacterium | reverse complement strand
TTATCTTTTCCCACCCAGGCCGCCCTCGCGCCATCAGCGGCTTATACCGAATTATTAAAATCATCCACACCTTCTATGAACCTAAGAACTTTTAACTGATAACTGTCAACTATTAACTAACATCCGTGCTAACATTATTGACAAGCCTTTCATCCCGCTAGTATTATTTAATTGTAGCTATGCCCTTTATAAGCCAGGATTAGAGGTGAGACAGGACATGAAAAACTTATGGCAGTAAAACGTGATTATTATGAGGTACTCGGTATTCCGCGTAATGCCTCACCCGAAGATATTAAGAAAGCCTTCCGCAAACTGGCTTTTCAGTACCACCCCGACCGCAATCGGGATGACGGCGCCTCGGAAAGGTTCAAAGAAGTCAACGAGGCTTATGAAGTCCTTTCGGATACCGATAAACGTGCCGCTTATGACCGTTTCGGTCACGCAGGCGCCGAGGACCTCTTCGGGCGAGGCTTCGAGGGATTTGATTTCGGGGGCTTCGGTGATATTTTTGAAGCCTTTTTCGGCGGCACGAGGACGTCTACCCGCCAGACGTCACGGCGGGGCGATGACCTGCGTTATAATGTATTCCTGACCTTTGAAGAAGCGGCTATGGGCTGTGAAAAAGAGATAGATGTCACCCGCACCGAACTCTGCTCCACCTGCCACGGCACGCGTTCCCAGCCGGGTAGTCAGCCCACCCGCTGTAACGTTTGCGAAGGCACTGGTCAGGTACGTCGTGTGCAACGTAGCCTCTTCGGTCAGTTTATCAATACCTCGGTGTGCAATCAATGTCACGGCGAAGGTAAAATAATCAACGACCCCTGCCATGATTGCCGGGGTTCCGGTATCCAGAAACACAAGCGGAGTATATCGGTTAAAGTACCCGCCGGTATTGATAATGGCAATGGTATCCGGCTTAGCGGCGAGGGCGATGTCGGATTTCGGGGTGGCTCGCCGGGCAATTTATACGTCGTCGTCTCAGTCAAGAAGCACCCCTTCTTCACCCGTGAGGGTGATAACGTCATTTATGAACTACCGGTGAACTTTGCCCAGGCGGCTCTCGGTACCGAAGTGGTCGTGCCTACCCTGCACGGTGATAATAAATTGAAAATACCCTCGGGCAGCCAGGCCGGCCGGGTTTTCCGATTGAAGGACTGGGGTATACCCCATTTACGCGGGAGGGGAAACGGCGACCAGCTGGTGGTGCTGCGGGTGGTGACCCCCGAATCGCTGTCCAAAGAGCAGCGCAAGCTGCTCGAAGAGCTGGGGAAGAGCCTGGATTCTAAATGAGGTATGAGACCGGCTTTTAACGTGACTTGCCGGTAGTGCGTTTCTGGTGACGGAACAGCGAGAACAGGCGCCAGCGCCGTCCGGATAGTTCGTGTTTAACATTACCCCCCATGAGTTCCACCGCCGCCTGATTGGGGTCGCTATTTTCGTAGAGTACCTGGTAAATCTTCTCCGTAATCGGCATTTCCAGTCCGAGTTGCTGGGCTAAATCGTGAGCCGCCAGCGTCGTGTTGACGCCCTCTGCCACCTGGTTCATTGTTTCCAGTATTTCCTCCAGGGACCTTCCCTTGGCCAGTTCCACCCCTACGAAATGATTCCGGCTCAGCGGGCTGGCGCAGGTTGCAATAACGTCACCTAGTCCGGCCAGTCCCGAAAAGGTGAGTGGATTCGCCCCCAACGCCATACCCAGGGCGGTTATCTCGGTCAGGCCGCGTGTTATGAAAGCCGCTTTGGCATTGTCCCCGTAGCCGATTCCGTCGGCGATGCCGGCGCCGAGTGCCAGAATATTCTTTAAGGATCCCCCCAGTTCCACCCCGATGACGTCGGTATGGGTATAAACGCAGAAATTGGGGCAGGTCAGCAGCCGCTGCGCTTTGCTGGCGGTGCTCCTGTCTTCGGAGACCACCACCGCCGCCGCCGGTCGGCCGTGGATAATTTCCTGTGAAAGCTGGGGACCGGAAAGCGCGCAGATATTTACATGGAAACGCTGATTTATTTCCTCGGCGATTACCTGGGACATGCGTTTGTTGCTGCCTAACTCCAGGCCTTTGGAGGCGCTGATGATGATTGTCGATTTGGTCAGATAGTTGGCCACGCGGGATATATTCTGGCGCATCGACTCGGAAGGGACCGCCAGGATTACAGCGCTGACACCATCGAGTGCTTCATCAATCTTGTGCGTGATCGTGATTTCTTCGGGGATAATAACATCGGGAAGACGGTCCAATCCCTTTTTCCTGATTTTATTAGCTTCCCGTTGTGTACGTGCCCATAATATAACTTTGGCGCCTTTGCCGCAGAGAAGTATACTGAGAGTTGTGCCCCAGCTGGTCGTGCCGATAACAGCGATTTTCTGCATGTTTTCTTGCCTGTATTTGTTGAAATCGATAAAGTATGCTATTTGGGATTGTGGGAGGGAGTTGATGTTTCAACTTCTATTTTCTCCCCTAGCTTGCGTTCGGTGCCGTTGTAAAGACGGAGGATATTATCGCGATGCATCACGTAGATGAATATCGCGCCTATCATGGCAAATACTACGTATTCATAGGGCGGATAAGGACGTATAAAGTTGATTCTCAGGATACTAAAGGACATTAGCATGATAAAAGCGGTGACGGCCCCGATAATGGAGCCGAGGGACATGTATTTGGTTTGATACCCGATGCCGACGATGACTAATCCACCGACCACACCCGCCGGCCAGTAGAGGGCCATCAAAGTCCCGATAAAAGTAGCTACGCCGCGCCCTCCTTTGAATTTAAGAAAGACCGACCAGTTGTGCCCTACGATGGCGAACAATGCTGCCAGTGCCTGGGCGGTTTCTCTCCAGGGAACACCGCCGATAGAAACAGAATAACTCGTGTTGAATATCACCCAGGCCAGCGTTACCGCCACGGCTCCTTTGCCGATATCGAGAATAAGGGCAAAAGCAGCGGCTTTTTTCCCGGCGGTCCGCAGAACGTTGGTCGTGCCTGTCTTGCCACTGCCGACCTCTCTGATGTCTGTCCTGGCGAATTTCTGGCCTATCATCACCCCGAACGGTATCGAGCCGATAAGGTAGGCCATTAATACTACCGCTATGGCCAGGGCAACTATCATGATTCGCCCCTTGTTTTAAAAATCAAACGCAACGGAGTGCCGCTAAAACCGAAAGCCTGGCGTAATTTATTCTCCAGATAACGCTGGTAAGAAAAGTGGATTAATTTGGCATTATTAGTGAAGAGGACAAAAGTAGGTGGGTTAACTTCCGCCTGGGTGGCATAAAAGATTTTTAATTGCTGGCCCTGTTTTCTGGGGCGGGTATGGGAGACCACGGCCTCCTGTATAACGCTGTTTACCGCAGCGGTTGAGGGCCTTTTCAGCCTTTCCCGATAAATCTGGCTGACCTGTGGCATTATTTTCCCCACTCCCTCTCCCGATTTAGCCGAAGTATATAATATTGGGGCGTAAGAGGCAAATTTGAACTCGTTCTTAATGTATTTATCCCATCCGGCGATATCTTTATTTTCAATAAGGTCCCACTTATTCACGATGATTAGCATCCCCTTGAAAGCCTGCAGTATATATCCGGCGACATGCGTGTCCTGACTTGTCACCATCTCCGTCGCGTCCAGGACGAGCAGGACGACATCCGCCCGGTCGATAGCCCGGTGCGTCCGGATGACGCTGTAACGTTCTATCCCGGCTTTCACCCGTCCCCGCCGTCTGATTCCAGCCGTATCAATAAGTAGCACACTCTGTCCGTTTAAGTCAAACAACGTATCTACGGCATCGCGGGTGGTACCCGGTGTTTCGTCAACAATGGCACGGCTTTCACCGGCCAGAGCGTTTAAGAGCATGGATTTGCCGACATTGGGCCGGCCGACAATCGCCACCTTGATGGCTTCCGTTTGCGGCTCGGCTGGTGCCGGGGGTGGCAGCAGGGGAACAACCCTGTCCAGCAGCTCGTCGACTCCCCGGCCGTGGTAGGCGCTGATGGCGACGGGTTCGCCCAGACTGAGTTCGAAAAACTCCAGCGCCCCGGTTTCCAGTCGGTCGTTATCCGCCTTATTAGCCGCCAGTATCACGGGCTTGTTGGCCTTGCGGAGAATGTCGGCTACCTCAAAGTCTGACGGCGTTACCCCGACGGTTACGTCTACCAGGTCGATAATCACATCGGCCTCTTTAATGGCGGTCTCTATCTGTGTTTTTATGCCCCGGGCGATAGCGGAATCCGGTCTTATCTCCAGTCCCCCGGTATCCACCAGCGTGAATTCGGCGTCTCCCCAGGTGACATCGGCCAGATTGCGGTCGCGGGTGGTGCCCGGCAGGTCCTCGGTAATGGCCTGCAGCTTCCCCACCACCCGGTTGAGCAGCGTGGACTTACCGGCATTAGGTCTGCCGACGATAGCAACAATGGGTTTGGTCATGGTTTATTTCTTCTTACTTGAATTCTCGCAGGAATAATATGATTTCTATATCCCGGAACCGCCGTCAACAATAAGGTTGATACCGGTTGTCATCGAGGCTTCATCGGAGGCCAGATACAGAGCGGCATAGGCTATTTCCTCCGGCTTTACCAGACGTTGCCCCAGGGGTATGCATTTTACCATCTCCTTAAGATTTTCCGTCAAGGGACCGCCTTCCGGGCGTCCGGAAAATATACCCGTATCGGTCAACGATGGGCTGATGCAGTTAACCCGAATCTTGTCCGGAGCCAGTTCTACGGCGAGTACCTTGGTCAGGGCGATAACGGCGCTCTTGGCACTTATATAGCCGCACATCCCCGATGAAGGGTGGTTAACGGAGTTGGAAGCGGTATTAAGAATCACGCCTCCGCCGGTCTTTCTCATCTCCGGCGCCGCGTATTTCGCCGAAAAGAAGATACTCTTAACGTCTACGGCGTAAATGTAGTCCCAGGTAGCTTCATCCATAGCCTCACACGTACCCGCTGACAATATACCGGCGTTATTATGGAATATATCAATCCTGCCGAATTTCTCCATGGTTGCCCTGACCAGCCGTTCTATATCCGGGGCTCTGGAGACATCGGTACGGACGAAAATGGCATTGCCGCCTTCTTTTTTGATAGTGTCTACTGTCTTTTCCCCGCTGGCGTCATTAATGTCGGCGATGACCAGACTGGCGCCCTCTCTGGCGAAGAGGCATGCCGAAGCCCTGCCTATCCCGGAACCGGCTCCGGTTATTACAGCCACTTTGTTTTCCAGTCGCATTTTTACCTGTTTTCCCCGATGATCGGTGAAATACGCCGGTTTTTTGTGGCTTCTGGATTCGGCTTGGCCGGGCTTGCCTTTTCCAGTGACAGCTCGCGGGCCAGCTTGATGCTCGGGGCTTCTATCTGTATACGGGCGATGTTTTTCAGTTCGGTTAATGCGTCCCGGAAATTCTGTACGAAGACGTTGTACTCCACCGTGAATTTATGGTACTGGGCTATCAGGTCGGAGGGCATGGCGAACTTTCCGGCGATTTCGTAGAATTGCTCGATGAATTCATAGTAGTGGTTATTGATTGCCCACAGTTCGTTGAGGTGGGTATGCAGGAAAACCGTGTATCTCCGACTTCTCAGGTCGCTTTCTGTCCTGTTGGCAAAGCTGTCCGACCAGGTATCGAAAATCCTTTTAGACGTATCGCAGGCCCTGGCCCACTCCCAGACTTGCTGGTTCTCAACGCTAAAAACGCCATCTATAATCGGGAAGATGGAGAGTGATGAATTGCCCATGAAACGTCGGTTGAAATGGGATGCCAGCTGCGTCAGCTTAACCGATTGCGCCTCCAGCTTGCTGTTCCGGGCGTTGACGATAATAGCAATCAGCCCGATGAGTAGAAGTCCTATCAAAACAGGAATAACTATATTAATCGATAGTTCGTAGATAAGACTGACGACGGCCAGGGCGGTTATTAATACGGGATACCAGCCGCGGTTGATGATAGTTCTCAGCATGTCAACTCCTCAGTTAACGGTAGTCGGGCAACGATATTTCCAGGCCGCCGAGTATTTCCAGCAGCAGCGCTTTCAGAAGGTGCATTTTGTTCTCCGATTGTTCAAAGACCACCGAGGCTTGGCCGTCCATAACGTCGTCGGTTACTTCCTCGCCGCGGTGCGCCGGCAGGTCATGCATGAAGACGGCGTCCTCACGGGCTAAGGACAGGAGCTCGCTGTTTACCTGGTAGCCGGCGAACGCCTCCCGGCGTTTCTCGGTCTCGGCTTCCTGTCCCATGCTGGTCCAGACATCGGTGTACACGATATCCGCCTGTGAGACGGCCTGTTCCGGGTCTTCGGTGATAACTATCTCCGCGCCGCTTTCATTGGCACAGCCCCGTGCTTTGTCCAGTATCTTATCGATAATCGTGTATCCGGCTGGCGAGGCGAAACGGAAGTTCATGCCGGTAATCGCGGCCCCCAGCAGCAGGCTGTTGGCGACGTTGTTGCCGTCGCCGATAAATGCCAGGGTCAGGCCTTCCAGCTCGCCCTTCTTTTCATAGATAGTCATCAGGTCGGCCAGCGCCTGGCAGGGATGCTCCAGGTCGGTGAGTGAATTTATCACCGGCACGCGTGAGTATCCGGCGAAGGTCTCCAGCGTCTCTTGGGATAAGGTACGGGCGGCGATGCAATCGGTGTAACCGCTCAGCACGCGGGCGACATCGGCAACCGACTCTCGTTGACCGAGTCCGACTTCCGCTGGCGACAGGTAAATGCAGTGCCCGCCGAGCTGACGCATGGCAACCTCGAAGCTCACCCGGTGCCGCAGCGAAGGTTTTTCAAAGAGGAGCGCCAGGACCTTCTCGCCGAGCATCGTGCGCCAGCCCATGGCTTTCATGTCCGTGGCGCTGGATATCAGCCGTCTTATATCCTCGGCGGTGAGTTCTGAGACGGAAAGGAAATCTTTACTCTTCAAATCACTCTCCTGTATGCCATCAGTATATCACGAAAATCCGATTATTCAATAGTGGTGAACTTGACGGTCCAGTCTTCATCTATCTATCGGGAGATTGCTTCATTTCTTTTTCCCCACCCCCTCGTTTGAAATCTATTCCCACCCAAACCGCCCCCGTGTCATCAACTGCTTATCCCTGAATTATTTAGTTCCTGTCACGCCCGGCATGTCATTGCGAGGAGTCCCGATTATATCGGGACGACGCGGCAATCTCGTTCGCCCTGTCATTCCCGCGAAGGCGGGAATCCATCCCTTTTTCTTAAAACTGAGAACTGTTCACTGATAACTGATAACTCCTTGTTACTTGCCACTTCCCTATGTATAGAGGGGTGAGGTAGAAACCTGACAGCCGAAAGCAAATAGTCCTAACTTGACAGCCGGCGAGTTACTTAACTAATATGCACTTATCCGGGAGGTGAATATGGCTGAGACTGAGAGATTTAAAGTATCGGGTAGCCAGGTACTGGAAAAGGTCAAACAGCTTATCCATGAAGGCAATATCAGGAGGATACGTCTATTGCATGAAGACAAGACGATATTTGAAATTCCCCTGAGTGTAGGCGCGCCGGTAGCCGTGGTGGGCATACTGGCAGCACCGCTGCTGGCGGCTATCGGGGCTTTCGCCGCGCTGGTAACCGAGTGCACTATCGAGGTCGAGAAGATAGAAGAGGAAGAGAAGAAATAAGGATGAATATTTATGCCCCAACTCGTTAAAGGCGGTACATTAGTCTTTGGCCTGTCTCGGATAGGCCGGAACGGTTCTATCGTTATACCCCCGGCAGCTATCTTTCCATCGCTTTTATCGCCCGTGGTCTCATTATGGAGGAAGCGTTAAAACACCCGGAGCTTGAGATATTCGAGGTATAAATGTTAAACATAATCCTGGCCAGGCACGGTGATACCGACTGGAATACGGAAGGGGTTTTCCGCGGTCGGGCGGACGTTCTGTTGAATGAAACGGGGCAAAAGCAGGCAGAACTCTTGGGCGAATACCTGAGTGATGAAAAGATTGATATCATTTACTCCAGCCCGTTGCAAAGGGCCGTGAAAACCGCCGAAGCCATTGCCACCCGCCGGTCGCTGGAGGTAAACATCGTCCAGAACCTCAACGATTTTGATTTCGGGGAGTGGCAGGGTTTATCGCTGCGGGATGTCAGTGAGAAGTATCCGGAACTTTACCAGGACTGGCTGGATACTCCCGAGCAGGTGAAAATACCCGGTGGTGAAAGCCTGGAAGAAGTCAGGAACCGGGCAATGCCTTTCCTGGAGGACGCGGTGATGAGGTGCGGGGAGGGTACTATCGTGCTGGTCTCTCATCGCGTCGTCAACAAAGTAATTATCTGTTCCCTCCTGGGACTGGACAATTCCTCTTTCTGGAATTTCAGGCTGGATACCGGCGCCATTACCCGCTTCGAGTTTGAAGCTAACAGGGTGGCTCTTGTCAGCCATAATGACACCTCTTATCTCAAATCGGTCAGGAGTCCGGCGCCTACCGATTTTTAATAATTAGACGTGCCGACTTTACAGAGTTGGCTGAGGGGTTTACAATGCGTATAGCTATTTTGAGAAACGGGGGTGGCGACCGTGAGCATTGAATGGTTCCGCGACCTGGTGTTATGTATTTTCGGCCTGGGAGCAACGGTGGCGGTAATTGTCCTGGTGGTTCTGGCGTTGTTAATTTATTATCGTTTGAAACCGATGTTCGATTCTATCAAGCGCACTACCAGGACCGTGGAAAATATTACCACAGCCATAGAAACGGAAGTGGCTGAGCCTTTAGCCCAGATGGCATCCTTCGTGCAGGGTGTCCGGCAGGCAGTCAATCTGTTTAAAAGATTCGGTAGAAATAAGGAGGAAGACTAGAATGAGTGATAAAGATGGAGGCAGCAGTTTCCTTATTGGTTTTATCATCGGTGCCGTGGCCGGCGTAGCCGTGGGCTTTCTTTACGCCCCGAAATCCGGTAAAGAGACCCGGGCGCTGTTGAAAGAGAAAGTAGGGGAGGTCAAGGAAAAGGCCGGCGAAATGACCGAAAAAGCCAGGGAGGCAGCTGCTGAGGCCGGGAGAAGAGTACGGGGTAAACTCGAACACAAGGAAACGTAAGCCCGGTCTAAAGCGTATACGAATTTACCTGCGGGTATTTTTACACAACATCGATACCCCCAAGTCGTATATATGATATTGGCTGAGCATGGTATTCATTGACGAATGTTTTAGTTAAGCACTGGCGCCTGGTATCTTTAATACTGGGTATTATCGTCTTCCTCTGGATTGTCTACCTGCTAAGGACATTCCTGCTACCTTTTGCCATCGGGCTGGTATTGACTTATCTCTTCCATCCGATGGTCATCTGGCTGGAAACGAGACTCCCTCCCCGCCGAAAGTGGCCGGGTTTCAAACGGATTATCTCCGTTCTTATTGTCTTTTTATTGCTTCTCTGTCTTATCGGGGGTTTTGCCTATGTAATGATTTCCACGGTCATCGATGCTTCGGTAAAAATCGTTGACAGTGCTCCGTATATCATCGGCCGCAGCCTTATCCTGGTGCAGGACTGGTTTGAAGGCGTTATGGAATCACTACCCGTAGAAATTCAGGAGGAAGTCAGAAACGAGCTCCTTTCGGGTGGTGTATCTATAGGTCAGTCTATTCGCGATACTCTGCTGAGTTCGATTACCTCAATACCGGATACTTTCAACGTGGTTCTCGGTTTTGCCATATTGCCGTTTTTCCTTTTTTATCTCCTTAAAGATTTGGAAAAGCTTAGAAGCGGACTGTCTTCGGCGCTGTCACCTGTTGTCGCCAATCACGGCCGGAATGTCGTTAATATCATCGAGGGTGTCCTGGGACGCTATATAAAGTCGCAGTTGATGCTCGGCTTTATCGTTGCTTATTTTTCTCTTATCGGGCTGGTATTGCTTAAAGCCCCGTTTCCGCTGGCGCTGTCCCTGATAGCCGGTGTCTCCGAGCTCATCCCCACCCTGGGCCCCTGGATAGGCGGCGCCGTGGCCGTGCTGGTGACCCTGGCTATGGCCCCGGAAAAGGCTATCTGGGTGGCGGTGCTTTACGTGGGCATCCAGCTCCTGGAGAACAACCTGCTGGTGCCCAAAATCCAAAGCTCTTATATGCGCATCCACCCCGCCGTGATGATAGTCCTGCTGGTCTTCGGGGCTTACGTGGCGGGTATCTGGGGGATTATTTTGATAGGGCCGCTGACGGCCACGCTGGTGGAAATCTTTAAGTACATCCGGGATTATTACCGTGCCCACGAACAGCCCCGCCTCCCGGTGCTTTAGATTCCCCTCATCCCCGCCCCGAATCGGTTGTTATCTTTTCCCATGCGGGCTACTTACATGAGCACCCTGTCAAACCGTCTCGGTTCCAAAATAATACCTTGCCGCTTCGACGACACGCAGGACCCGCCCTCCGACAACGATTTGCGCTATCTTGGCATCTCTCAACAACTTCTCCATCTTCCCCTCTTTGGAATACCCATAAGACCCCATGAGTTCCAAACCACGATTAATGGCTCTCCATGCACAATCACCCACGACATTTGCACACACGCTGGCCATTGTAAGTTGCTTTGGCTCCCATGGAGGACCGTAAATATCCCCGCGGTCAAGGCGCTCGAGCGTACCCCACAGGAACAACTCGGCACTGACAATATCGGAAGCAATCTGGCCAAGCTCATACACTATGGGCCCGTGTTCTTTCATCGGTCTGCCTGCGGTCTCTCGATTATCCACGTAGTATTTCAGGATTTCATACGCCCTTCTCATTATGCCGACTGAGAATGTAGCCGCGGCCCCGCGGGCCCCGGTACACCAGGCCGTAAGAGCCTTCACCGCATTATCGCCTTCCTGGATACAGTTTTCTTCCGGCACACGGGCATTATCAAACCAGATATCCCCATTCGTATCTAAAGCCGTACCCATTTTCTGGTATGGCTTGCTGGTTGATACACCGGGAGTGTCAGCCGGCACGGCAATCAACGCTAAATTATTCGGAAATTCTTTTCCTTCTACTGAACAGACGGTGGCAAACATCTTGGCTTCTCTATAACCGGACGGCCATAACTTGTGCCCGTTGACGACCCATTCCTTCCCCTCCCGTCGGGCTCTTGTCCTGATCTGTGCCCCTTTGAGTCTCATATCCTCGACGGCTCCTCCGCCGTGGGGCTCGGTAAGGGCGCTGGCTATCATGTAAGGTTCGTCTCCAAGTAGCAAATCGGCAAACTTTTTCATTATGAAATCGTTTGGGGTAGGCATTCCGGCGAAAGCAATCGCCCCGCCGCTTATAAATCCCGACTCCGCCAGACCGTGGTCGCCCCTTGTCAGTTCCAGGACAGCCGCAGATGTCTCCACCATTGAGAACCCCCCCATTCCGCCGTATTGAGGGGGCACGAATGTCTTTTGTAAACCCAGGTCTATCCACAGTTTCTTAAACAGGTCTTTAACGAAATTGGGTCCTTCTCTTTCCGTCCAGTCCCAGTAAGCATCGAACTCACCTTCATGTGGCAGCACTTCTTTATCCACGAAATCTCTCAACGTATTACAGAACATTTTAGCTTCTTCTCTAATCAGGTGGTCTGGTCGCAGGAAAACGCCACTCTCCATCGCACTCCTTCCACGATTTTTATTACTAATGTGATTATACCGGGAAACTGATATATCGGTGTATTATAGGTATCTTATCACTGAGATGTCAACGGCTGCTCCGCCTCCCGGTGCTTTAGAGTCCACCCATCCCCGCCCCAAATCGATGTTATCTTTTCCTTGTCCTTCGAAGCCTTGGCGTAGGAGGGCCACCCCGAGCTGCCCTCGTGGCATCTACGGCTTGACCCGTTTATACATACCGGGCAGGTTAGATAGACGGCTAATGTAAGTTCGCGAGCCTATAATTATCAGCAAGCTGAGGACTATGTATCGGATACTCTAATCAGTCACATCACGTCGAATGAATATTAGGGTAGCAATGATAATGCTGGCCACGCCGTAGGCTAAAGATAACATAAGCGCCGTTGAGTACTCTATAATAAACGTGCCTCCCG
>CAYVPT010000036.1:0-12039 GCA_964453865.1 uncultured Dehalococcoidaceae bacterium | reverse complement strand
CCTGCATCGCTGTACTCATGTCAACCTCCTCTATTTACCTCTCTGAACGTACCTAAAGTATAGGTCACCTTCGCCACGCACGCAAGCCCCTCGGGGCTATCCATTCCCACCCGAGCCGCCCGGTATCATCAGCTCCCCGGCCCCTATCTTTTTTCTCCACATCCCCCACCAAACGCAACTAGGTCAGCCGGAATATTAAAGATATAAAAGTGAAGAACGTAAATATTGCGACTTTTCTCCTATTTTTTCCGACAAAATTGTTGCATGATGTTTATTATAGTGGTTAAATATGTGGCACATGATGGTCACTACGGTGGGATGGTAATAATCAAGGTAAGGAGGCAAAGAGATGGCTAAACCTGAGAGCAAGACAAAACCCAGAGAAATTAAGAAAGATATCTACTGCGTCGGCGCTATCGACTGGGACCGTCGGTTATTCGACTCCCTGATACCGCTGCCGGACGGCACCAGCTATAACTCATACCTGATAAAGGGCAGTCAGAAGACGGCCCTCATCGATACTGTCGACCCGCCCATGAAGGACGTCCTGCTGAAAAACCTCGACGAACTGGGCATCAGGAAAATCGATTACGTCATTTTCAACCATGCCGAGCCGGACCACTCCGGCAGCATACGGGAAGTACTGGCGAAGTACCCGGAGGCCAAAGCGGTCTGTACCGACAGGTGCAAGACTATGCTCATCGACCGGTTCATGGTGGCCGAAGAAAGATTCAAAACCGTCGAGGACAAGGAAACGATTGACTTGGGCGGACGGACGCTGGAGTTTATCCATGCCCCCTGGGTGCACTGGCCGGAGACAATGCTCACCTATCTCAGGGAGGATAAAATCCTTTTCCCCTGCGATTTCTTCGGTTCCCACCTGGCTATTACGGACATGTACGTCCGGGACGCCGGACAGGAATACGAAGCCGCCAAAAGATACTGGGCGGAAATCATGATGCCCTTCCGGCTGCAGATACAGAAGAACCTGGAAAAGATAAAGGACTACGATATCGAGATAATCGCTCCCAGCCACGGCCCGATGCACGATAAAGCGGAGTTCATCATCGAAGCGTACCGCAGTTGGGCTTACGACGAACCGGAAAATATCGTGGTGATACCTTACATTTCCATGCACGGCAGCACCCGCGCTATGGTCGCCCACCTCGTCGAGGCCCTGACCCGCCGGGGCGTCACGGTAAAGCAGTTCGACCTTGCCGCGAGC
The DNA here is from genome assembly GCA_964453865.1 of uncultured Dehalococcoidaceae bacterium. Classification (GTDB taxonomy): domain Bacteria; phylum Chloroflexota; class Dehalococcoidia; order Dehalococcoidales; family RBG-16-60-22; genus CAYVPT01. The sequence goes on along the minus strand of CAYVPT010000036.1, from coordinate 10,814 downwards.
GATATCGGCAAGCTGGCCGCAGCCCTGGTGGACGCCGCCACGATAGTCATCGGCACGCCCACCGTCCTGACCGGCCCGCACCCCAACGTGGCCTATGCCGCTTTCCTGGCCAACGCCCTGAAACCCAAGACAAAATTCGCCTCTATTATCGGGTCATACGGGTGGGGGACCAGAGCCGTGGAGCAGCTTGCGGCGATGCTGCCCAACCTCAAGGTGGAAATAATCGACCCGGTGATAATCAAAGGTTATCCCAGGGAAGTCGATTTAGAGTCGCTGGACAAGCTCGCGGATACGATAGTCGCTAAACATAAGGCAGCCGGTATTGCCTGAAAATAACACGCTGAAAGGAGAAAGATGATAAAAATCGGCAAGGAATCCAAACTGAAACCGGGGGAGGCCGTAAAAAAGGCGGTGGAATTCTTCGGACCCAAGGGATACGGACTGGTGGTCAAAGACGAATGTGATACCAGCGCAACTTTTGAAGGATCCGGCGGGAGCGTGGTCGTCAGCGCCTGCGAGAGCGAAAAAGGCAGCTCCGTGGATGTGGAAGCGGTGGAATGGGAAATCCAGGCCAAAGAATTCCTGTCCAAACTGAAATAATATACCGACGATAGCAGAAGGAGAACGGAAAAATGGCATATACAGCTAAAGATTACAGTCAACTCATCGGCATGGAGGGCTTCAGCCAGACCCTGCTGAATAACCACTTCACGCTGTACCAGGGTTACGTAACCAACACCAACAAGGTTATTGACATCTTGGCGACGATGCTTAAAGAAGGCAAGACGGGCACCCCGGAGTACGCCGAATTAAAGCGACGCTTCGGGTTTGAGTTCAACGGCATGCGCCTGCACGAGTACTACTTCGAGAACCTGGGGGGCAAAGCCGCCATCGACAAATCCGGAGCGCTGGCCAGGAAACTGGCCGGGGCCTACGGCAGCTACGAAGCCTGGGAGCAGGACTTCCGGGCGACTGGCGCCATGCGGGGCATCGGCTGGGTGGTGCTTTACCAGGACGATGTTACCGGCGCACTGTGCAACCAGTGGATTAACGAGCACGAGACGGGGCACCTGGCGGGCTGCCGTCCGATACTGGTAATGGACGTCTTCGAGCATGCTTTCATGATTGATTACGGTCTGAAGCGGGCGGACTACATCGCGGCGTTCTTCAAGAACATCGACTGGAAAGCGGTCGAGAGCCGGATAAAGTAAACTCTGTTTGCATACGGTGGATAAGTGCTAACCTCACCCCTGACCCCTCTCAAGCCAGAGACACTGGCAAGAAACCAAAGATATTGATGGCTGAAGAGGGGAGTCCAAGAGAGAGGGGGACAAAGGGGGTGAGTAATAAAACTAAATGCCAATGTATTTTTCCCGGAGAGAATCTACTCAAAAAGCTCCATGATGTGCCTGACCTCCACGGGCTTACCGTGACGAGTCAGGCTGTCAATGAGCTGTATCTGGCAGCCGGGGCAATCGGTCACGACGACATCGGCACCTGTCGCCGTAATATCGGCGACTTTTCTCGCAGCGATTTTCTGCGATAAATCGTAAAAGTTGATACTGAAAGTCCCGGCCATGCCGCAGCAGCGGTCGGCATCCTGCATCTCCACATATTTTATATCCGGCAGTGATTTTAATATTTTACGAGGCTGCTCTTTAACGCCGAGGTAGCGCCCTAGGTGGCAGGGCTCATGCCAGGTCACTGTCTTGCCCTTGAACTCATCCGCCACACGGTAGGCGGAGGGGGACAGCCGGACGATATCCACCAGAAATTCGGTGATATCCTTTATTTTAGCGGCGAATTCTTCATAATCTTTCTTCCTATTCTCGTTGTTCGCCAAGAATTTGGGGTAGTCCTTCATCGCCGAGGCGCAGGTGGCACAATCGGTAATTATATAATCGAGGTCTTTAAAAGCCTTTACGTTAGCATCGGCCATTTTGCGTCCGGTAGCAAAATCACCCGCCCCGAGGAACACCGGCGCGCCGCAGCACCCCTGCCCCCGCGGCACGACTACCTCAATGCCATTTTTAGTCAAGAAACTGATTATTTTTTTTCCCAGCTCGGGAAAAACGAAATCCGTCATACAGCCGGTAAAATAGCCGATAGTGTACTTAACTTCGACACCGGGCGGGGGACTATTTATCTCCGGGACTGACTGGCGTAAGAACCTGGGGGCTATCTGCGGAATTTGCCGGCCTTTGCCGAGAGCGGAGAGGAAAAAGGACAGGTGCCGTATGGTGCCCGCGGTTTTCGGCAGGAAGATACCCTGAAACCAGGAGGCGAAACGCACCGCGTACCCGAAAAGGCGGCGCCGCGGCAGCAGCCAGCGAAAAATAACGTTATACGGAAAAGATATGCCCTTCCGCGTTACCTTGTCCGCCCGGGCGGCGGTAATCACCGAGGGCACCTGTGTCCCGGCTGGGCAGTTCTGGGCGCAGGTCAGGCAGAGAGTGCACTTATTAAGCTCTTCCTCCATTTCGTCGGTAAAGGTGAGGTCGCCGTCCAGCAGTGCCCGGATAAGCATGATTTTGCCGCGCGCCACCGATGACTCGATGTGTTCCTCGCGGTAAACCGGGCAGGAAGAGATACAGAAGCCGCACTTGGTACAGCGGTCGAGTTCGTCTTTAAATTTTTCTACCTGGGTAAAATCGAGGTCAGTTTTCATATTGGTTTTTCTTAAACACACCAGAATACCACCCATCCCCGAGATTCTTCGCTACGCTCAGAATGACAGCTCGCGAGTGTGGATTCCAGCTTCCGCTGGAATGACATTTAGGGAGTCGAAATCAGGGCTGGCTTTCACGGGGTGTTTCCTCCCAGATTTTACCATTTACTTCTGTCATTGCGAGGAGCCCCGATATAGTCGGGGCGACGAAGCAATCCGCTGCCCCTTTTGACGGATTCTTTATCCCGACAGGCCGAGACTCAGAATGACGCTCGCATTCTCTCAAAATATAATCATTCTTCCCAGATTTTACCGGGGTTGAGGATATGACGGGGGTCGAGGACATCCTTTATCTGCTTCATAATATCGATAGCGGCCGGGTCCATAGCCTGCTTTAGGAAGCGCCGCTTCTCCAGACCGATACCGTGCTCGCCGGAAAGCACGCCGCCCAGTGAAAGAGCGGCACTTATTATTTCATCCACACACTTCAAAGCCCGCTGGTAATACTCTTTATCCCGGCTATCCGTAAGCACCACCGGGTGGAAATTACCATCGCCGACATGCCCGGCAAAGCTGATGGGGACATCATGTTTTTTAGCGCTGGCCTGGCCCAGCCTGATAAAATCGGCAATCTTATCGCGGGGGACGGACACGTCTTCGTTAATGATGGTATGGGCGCGACTGGAAATATCGGAGAAATGAGCGCTCCGCGCCTGCCAGTATCGCTCGGCTTCGGCTTTGTCCTGAGCTACCCTGACCTCTCGCGCGCGTCCCTGACAGACGGCGACGACCTGTTGGGCTTCGGCGGCCACCGTCTCCGGCAGTCCGTCTACCTGGATGATCAGGATTACCTGCGAGCTATCGAGAATTTCGTCCGGTAAAAGCCCCCGGAATTTTTCGAACGTCCAGTTGTCGACGAACTCCACCTTCGACGGCAGGATACTGCCGGCGATAATCTCGGTCACCGTCTCGCCGGCCTCGGTCACGTCGCTGAAAACGGCTACGACGGTCTGTTCGGTTTTCGGGGCGGGGAGCAGCCGTAAAGTAATTTTTGTTATCACGCCCAGTGTACCCTCGGAACCAGTGAAAAGCATCATCAATTCGTAGCCCGTCCGGTTCTTGGGCGTCAGGCCGCCGAGTTTTACTATCCGCCCGTCCGCCAGCACCACCTCCAGGCCGAGGACGTACTGCTTGGTGACGCCGTACTTCAGGCAGGAAGGCCCGCCGGAGTTCTCCGCCACCACGCCGCCCATGGTACAGCCCGAGAAGCTCTGGGGGTCCGGCGGAAAGAACAGTCCCTCTTTAGCCAAGGCTGACTGAAAGTCCTGGAGGATGACGCCGGGTTCCACCGTGGCGTTCAGATTGGTCTTGTTTATCTCAATTATCCGGTTCATCTTGGTGGTACACAGGACGATGCCGCCGTGGATGGGTATCGAGCCGCCGCTGACATTGGTGCCGCCGCCCCGCGGCGTGACCGGAATTTCATTCTCATTGGCCAGTTTGAGGATGTCCGAAATCTGCACAGCACTCGACGGTAAAACGACCGCGTCCGGCAGGTGCTGCCACATATTGGTGGCGTCGTAAGAATAAGCCACCATCGCCTCTTTAGAGGTCAGCACGTTCTCTTTACCGGCAATCCGGCGCAGGCGGTCGACAATTCCCGACGCAATCATAATTACTCCTGAATAATGCACACTCCCTATTAATACTTTACCGTTTTACTTACGCCCGTTCAAGCCGGACGGATAAAAAATCCTGCTTAATCCCCCCTTTACGAAAGGGAAAAGGACACCTAATTCTCCCTCTTATCCCTCCTTATGAAGGAGGGACGCCAATACCCCAAACTCAGGCAACAAAATGCACCCTCACCCTGCCCTCTCCCATCAAGGGAGAGGGGTAAAAAACTACGGGATAAGCCGCAGATGGTACGAGGGCTGCCCGGGTGGTAAAAGATAACCTACGAGGGGGGTGGGGAGTAAATCGGTGATAACCTTTACAGATGGGACTACTTTAACTACAATGGTACTATCACGCCAGAGAAGGGAGTCACTGCCATGATTAAAGCCGTTTTCTTCGACCTTTACCAGACGCTGGTACGCTACGAGCCGCCCCGGGAAGAAATCGAGGTGAAAGTACTCAAAGACTTCGGGATTGACACAACCCCGGAAAAGCTGGTCAGGCCGATAATCGTCGCCGATGAGTTTATCTATAACGAAATCGCCCGGCAGGCGCTGAGCGAGCGCTCGCAGGAAGAAAAAGTGGCGTTGTACGTACAGTACCAGGAAATCCTGCTGCGTGAAGCCGGTATCGAGTGCCGTCGCGAAGTGGTTCTCAAACTGCTCGGGGCGATGCAGCAATCCAGAATGGACCTGGTCCTCTTCGATGACGTGTCCCCCGCACTTAAAGAACTGAAAGACAAAGGTCTGATCCTGGGCTTAATCTCAAATGTCGAGCAGGACATGACCGAAACCCTGACCCGACTGAAACTCCCCGACTGGTTAACTATAATCGTGACCTCCCAGGACGCCGGAGCCGGCAAGCCCCGACCCGAAATATTCCGGTACGCTTTAAAGAAGGCCGGAATCGAGCCCGCCGAGGCTATCTATGTCGGCGACCAGTACCGGGTGGACGTTATCGGCTCCCGGGGGGCGGGCCTGAAGGCCATCCTCATCGACCGCGGGGACTATTACCAGGATGTCACCGACTGCCCACGTATAAAGAGCCTTGCAGAGGTGGCGGGGTATTTGTAGTTTACTCAACCGCGATGCCGGTTCAGCGGACACTCATCACACTTACCCTGCGAGCACAGTGTTTTATAGACATGGATAAGACCCTGCTGCCGCCGGGCGGAATTGACTGAATACCGGCTAATTCCGAACTGGCTTCTCATATGTCTCTCCAGGGTATTCTCCGGCAGCACCGGATAACGGCGATACATCTCCAGGGATTTTTCCGCCAGTCCCGGGCGGTCATTAACCTGGCCCCGGGCAACAGCAAAGGGCAGTAGTACATTAACAACGATTACCTCAACCCGGTTCTTCCCCAGTAGGGCGGGGATACTCCGACCGCCCGGTAAATCGAGGTCCAGGTGGCTACCCCAGTAACCTTCAGCCGCTACCAGCAGCGACCTCACCAGGACAATCCCTTTATTATCAGGTGAGGCTTTTTCTATCTCGTGAATCAGTCCGTTCAACAAACCCTCCTGGCGGAAACGCAGCAGGAGATAACTCATCGCGGCGATACGCCGACCGGGAAAATTACCCGGTCTAATCTTAAAAAAACTCCAGTCACTCACGGACATGGTCGCCGTCTCTCCATAAGCCTCCCAGGCCCTCTCCAGCCGGTCGACCCATTCACCAGTCCCATTATCATACCCACGGCATCCGGCACGCTGTGACGGCAGCAGCCCCGCCATGCCCGTCAGCAGGCCCTGACATCGTACCAGGTAGGCGTCATCTGTCATTGTCGACGAAACCGGTGCCGCCAACCTGTCCAGAGGCATCCTTTGCGCCAGTTCAATCATGGAAATTTTGTTCTTGGCATATCCCAGCGCCCCCATGATGCCCTGGTACAGGGACTGCTCCGCCCCCACGCCATTTAATGCCGTTTTTAAATCGGCTACCCGGGCGGCAAACCTCCGGTCTCCGGCAGCATCGAGAACCCCGTTTATAAAGTCTGTATCTCTACCTGATAACGAAACGTAACAGGGCATTGACTGCTGGTATAAACGAGAGTCATGACCGATGTATCCGGCTACTCCATCTCCAACGTATTTATTGAGTGCCAGCGTCGGCACCTTCCGACCATTCTGAAGAACCGCGGCGGCAGCGGCATCATGCTGGTAGACCACATGCAGAATTACCCGGTTATAGAGGGGGTCCTGATGGTGGCGGTGTCCCCACCAGCTACTGGATTTGACGTGGATTTCGATATCACCCCTCCGGACACCCTCACTGGTAACGATAACCACATCTCGCAAATCGGCACCGCGGTCATCGTTGGGCCGGCCCGGATAGACAATCCTGACCATACCGCCCTCTTCGGTTTCCAGGTCGGTCTGCCCCGGCAGGAATTCCTGCCAGATCTTAACGACTTGACTTTCGGTAATAACTCCACCCATCAGATACCCTCCACCCGCCAGTTTTGCACGGCTTTGCCTAATAAGTGGTATAACCATGTCACCCTGAGCGTAGCGAAGGGGCTCGGAGTGGTAGGGTCAGTCTGGGCGTTAAGTACCCCACCCCCAGATTCTTCGTCACTTCGTTCCTCAGAATGACTTTCTAGGCAAGATCGTTTTACGCCTTGAATTCCCCGGCGCCGGGAATGGACTGCCGGCAGTGGTATAACGCCGCCAGGGCGGCGATGGCACCTTCATCGCTGGTATAGCAGGGGATACCTATATCCTGAAAGCCCCGGTGCAGACTCAGATATATTTTCCTGTCCCCCAGCGGGCAGACCGCCAGGACCGGCTTGTCCGGGAAGTCTCTTTTAATGCCGGCGAACAAGGCGGGTACATCCTGCCCGGCCATCCAGTCAATAGCGCCCAGAATCACCACGGCGGCATCAACGCCATCATCCTCCAGCACCGCCCGGGTCGTGGGCAGGTAGGCCGCCTCGAAGCCGCTGGCTTCGATAGCGACCCAGACATCTACCGGGTTTCTCACATGCCACCAGTCCGGGTAGACCGTCTTGATTTTAGCCCTGGTCTCCGGCGATAATCCGGCGATTTTCAGTCCGTTCCGGACACAGGCGTCGGCGGCGGTCACACAGCCGGACCCGGCCAGATTAATAACCGCCACCCGGTTTCCCGCCGGCAGCGGGGCGGCCACCAGGCCCCTGACGACATCCCAGAGCCGTTCGAAACTGCTCACCCGTATAATACCCGCCTGACGGAAAGCGGTGTCATAGACGCGGTCCTCCCCGGCGATAGAGCCGGTATGGGTGGCCGAAGCCCGGGCACCACCCTCGTTAACCGCCGATTTCATGACGATTATCGGTTTCTCCTGGTTAATATGGCCAGCCAGCCGGAGGAAACGCTGCCCGTCTTTAATACTCTCCAGGTACATGGCGATAATTTTCGTCGGCGGGTCTTCGCCGAAATATTCCAGCATATCGCTTTCATCGACATCACACTTGTTGCCCAGGCAGGCTACCTTGCTGATACCCATTTCTTCATTAATAATCGGCAGGTAGACACCGGTAAAGAGACCGGTCTGCCCGATGAAGCCAACCGAACCCCGCCGGATATCGTTATCCGGTAGGAAAAGTTCATTGAGACGGCCCAGGCTGGAATCGAATCCGGTATAGGGATTAAGGGTACCCACGCTGTTCGGCCCCATGATTCTCACCCCGGCCTCCCCGGCTATCTTAGCCAGGCGTTTTTCTATGAGAGCGCCGGACTCATCCATTTCGCCGAAACCCGCCGATTCGATGATGACAGCCTTCACACCGGTATCGATACACTTCTGAAGAGACGCCAGTACCAGCAACGGCGGCAGGACGATAATCGCCAGCTCCGGCCTGGTCGGGATAAGCTTTAGACCAGGATAGGACGGCAGCCCCAGGATATCACTGGCCTGAGGATTGACGGGGTATATTTTACCGGCGTAACCCAGCCTCAGCAGGTTTTCGATGATATTGTACCCGCCCTTGCCGGGACTCCGGGAGGCGCCGATGACGGCCACGCTTTCCGGTTCGAAGAACGGCCTCAGACCGTGGGTACTGCGGCGTTTATCCAATAGATGCCTCTGGCAAAAAAGCCTTCGATGCTATAGTGATGTTTACTCCTGCTTTAAACACGGATATCTCCGGGCATGATGACAACAAATTACTATGATATTACACGGTAACGTGTATTCTGTCAAGGCCTTTCTTCACGCGGTCCGGCCCGGTATTTGAACCTGGCCTGCTCGGCGATAAAGGACAGCAAAGTTGCCGAAGCGCCGCGCGGCCGGTACATTCCGGTTTCCCATTCGCTGATAGTCTGCTGCCGCGTACCCATCTTTTCCGAAAGTTCACGCTGGGTCAGGCCCAGATAACGCCGTAACGCCTGAACGCGGACGCTGTCCCATTGCTTTTTTCCGGCGGCCGTCCTCTTATTCACGCCCTGATTCTACACGATGCCGTGTAAGACGTCAACTGTGAAGTCGCTATTTACTAGTGGTCATTCCTGTTATGATAGAATGTGCCTGTGAAATAACTGATAAGGAGCCGCCATCACTATTAGTGAATTACCGTCTTCGAAGCTAATACCCGATTCTAATCGAACCTCGGTATTCTTCTTTTGTATTGTTAATTTTCTCTGGTGGATAGGACTCTATCTTTACGTCCCGGTACTGCCGGTGTACATCCAGTCAACCGGAGTCAGCCTCAATATAGTGGGAGTGGTGCTCGCGGCGTATGCAATTCCGCAGGTCCTGTTACGCATCCCTCTGGGTATCTGGGCGGATAGACTGAGCCGGCGAAAAATTCTGGTGGCGGGAGGTATTGTCTTCACGTCACTGGGAGCGCTTGGTCTCGGTTTATCGGCGACCCCCTGGCTTTTATTTCTATCGAGAATGGTCACCGGCATCGGTGCCGCCGCCTGGGTAGTCTTTCCCCTTTACTTCAACGCTTATTACACGGAGAAGGAAAGCGGCAAAGCGATAGGGCTCATCAACTTCGTCCAGAACGCGGCGTTGATAGCCGCAACCGCCGCCAGCGGGTTCATCGCCGAGGGATTCGGCATAAGCAGGGTGTTTTTCTTCGCTGCTCTGCTCGGAATCTTCGCCATGTTTGCTTTAATAATGACGAAGGAATCGCCGGTGCGCCGTATGGCGGCTCCATCATGGAGGGACTCGCTGTCCATAGCCACTCGCCCCCTGCTCCTGATAGTATCCCTGATGGCGATATTGCTGAATTTCGCGCTCTTTACGGCAGTGTTCGGTTTCATTCCCATATACGCCGCTGAAATCGGTGCGTCCAACAGCCAGCTGGGATTGATAACGATGATAAGCCTGGGATTTTCCGCCCTCGGCGCATTAGGGGTAGACTGGATACGTGAAAATTTGGGTGCCCGTCAAACGATTATCTGGAGCACCATGCTTATCGGCGGCACACTGTTCACTATCCCTTTTATCAAGACCGTGCCCTTATTGATGGCGGTCCAGATAGGCTGCGGTCTGGGGAGCGGGATATTGCTGACTTTATTCATGTTCCTGAGCATCCGCGGCCTACCTCAGGAACAACAGGCTACGGCCATGGGCGTGTTTCAGGCAGTCTATGCCGTCGGTATGCTGGCGGGTCCGCTAACCTCCGGATTTCTGGGCAGCAGCCTGGGACTATCTTCCGTTTTCTACCTGTCGGCTTCTCTGGTTCTCCTTATTGTGATACTGGCATTTCTACCGGTATTTTCCAGACGCGTCATCGGTTGATTCTTTATGATATGAAATAATGTTCCCGTACCCATATATTATGAAGAATATAATCGTAATTGAGAGTTTTATGGATATATTCGTCTGTAATAGCCTGTAAATGGCTCTAACTTATGTTGCGATGAATTCATATCTGCGGTATTATGTAGGTGTTAGCACTCTCACCGAGAGAGTGCTAAAATGATGTAACAGGGTATAAGCTGTTAATACAGGAAAGGAGGAATGATATGGCAGCTAAATTACAACCTCTGGCTGACCGCGTCCTGGTGAAACCCATCGAGAAGGAAGATAAGACGAAATCCGGTATATATCTGCCGGATACCGCCAAAGAGAAACCCCAGGAGGGAAAGGTAATGGCGGTCGGGCCGGGTAAAGTGACCGACGACGGCAAACGAATCCCGATGGAACTCAAGGTTGGTGACAGGGTCATCTACGCCAAGTACGGCGGTATGGAAATCAAGGTTGACGATGAAGAGCTGATGATCCTGCGCGAGAGCGATATTTTAGCCAAGAAATAAATAACGAGGGAAGGTAAGGAGGAAGAAAAATGGCCAAACAAATGATTTTCGGGGAAGATGCAAGGCATTCCCTGAAGAAGGGAATAGATGCTCTGGCGGACGCCGTAAAAGTCACCCTGGGACCCAAGGGACACTGCGTGGCGCTGGATAAAAAATGGGGAGCGCCGTCGGTAATCGATGACGGTGTCACCATTGCCAAGGACATCGAGCTACCCG
>CAYVPT010000035.1:0-12146 GCA_964453865.1 uncultured Dehalococcoidaceae bacterium | reverse complement strand
TCGGCAGTACCCCAATCTTTCTTTTCGGGATAGGAAGTCCCGCCCCTCTTGTCCAGTCTGTCCAGGAGTTCCAGGGTGAGTCCGTAGATACGCTGCTGGCCGGAGATGTCGCTGAGATTCGGGATGATGTTGACCAGTCCGCCGCTGGCCATACCGCCGAGGTGCCCGTATCTCTCGATGAGTACTGTTTTAGCGCCGCTGCGGGCGGCCGCTATCGCCGAGGCAACGCCGCCGGGACCACCCCCCACCACCACCACATCCGCCTCGCGGCAGACTTTTATTTTGCGACTTGGTTCGGTAATCGTTTTATCCGAGGTCTTAGCTGACATAATGAACCTCCAAATACAAGGGGGTAGCTTTAATCACTACCCCCTGACTTGTCGGAATATTCTAATCCCATACCGCCCTTTTTTCGAATGGTGGACTTCAACTTCCTCTGGGCGGCCCTCCCGGCGGTGGTCCTAAAGTAAAGGGGGAGGCAGAGGTTAGCGCCGGACCCGTGTATTTATAGTCTACTTTCTTGGTAACATCCGGCAGCAGTACGCCCTGCTTGACCAGCTGTTTCTGGAGCGCCTTGATATCAACCTTCTTGGGACTTACCCCGGCTTTCAAGGCCAGCGCCGAAGCCGTACCGGCCGCCTCGCCGAAAGCGATGCAGTGCGGGATGAGGTTGAACCATTCCTGGACGTGCTCGTCCGAGGAGAAAGCCCGGCAGGCCACTAGTAGATTGTCCACGTTCTTGGCGAGCAGACTGCGGTAGGGGATATACATCAGCGGGTGGTCCAGCGATTCCTGCCCGCGGTCGAGGTCGGGGAAAATGGCGATGGTGTCCTCGAAAGGTTGGTTGTCGGCCATATCTTTCTCGGTCAATTTATATTCCCCGATGAGGCGCCGGCTGCTGCGAGTGCCCAGCTGCGGACAGCTCAGCACGATAAAGCTCTTCTCGAAGCCGGGCAGGTGCTTCTTCCAGAAGTCGTAGGTTATCATCATTTTCTTACGGCCTTCGAACTCGACACGGGTCAGTTCCTCGACGTCCACCTGGCTCTTGTTCGGGTAGCGGTTGTGGCACCAGACGATAGATTCCTGATTTTTCAGAAGGCTCTTGAAATAGCTGGGGAGACCGCCGGCCTCCATGCACTTGCGTGAAAGCTCCATGAATTTCTTGGGCTCGTTCTTCTTGAAGCTTTCGGCCTTTTCGAGGTCGACACCATCCACCCAGAAGCACAGCGCCAGGTTGGCGATGCGGAAGTTGGGCGGGATATTGTCTTCGAACTCGATACCGGCATAAGGGAGGAGGTCGCCGTCGCCGGTAGCGTCGATGACCACCTTGCCCAGTATCGCCTGCCGTCCGGACTTGCTTTCGAAGATAACACCTTTACACTTATTGCCTTCCATGATAGGCTCGGTGCCCCAGGAATGCAGGTACGTCTTGACGCCGGCCTCTTCCACCATGTCGTTGAGGATGGCTTTAGATATTTCGGCGTCGATAATGGCGGCATAAATCACTCTGTCCAGTCGTACGTAGAAGAAAATGCGGTCGAAGTAGTACCTGACGAGGTCCTTGTCCATCGAGCCCCAGTGGTCTTTCCTGGGGTAATCGACGGCGCCCCTAACGTCCAGCCGGTCCACCCATTCCTGGGTAAGGCCGGCAATCTGCTGCTTGCCGAAGATATCGGTAAGGAGCGGAATAATCGTCACCAGGCCGCCGGTGCCCATGCCCCCCAGGTGGCCGTATCTCTCGATGAGTACAGTATCGGCGCCATTGCGGGCGGCCGATACGGCCGCGCCGATGCCGCCGGGCCCCCCGCCGACGACGACTACATCAGCCTCGCGGGCTACTCTGGTCTCTCGTGCGGCTTCTTTAATCATTTTCATATATACCTCCTGCGTAAGGGATAATGATATTCTCGTTGTGAAAATGGTGCTAGTAAAAAGAATATAAGATACTCAGGCTGACTGTCAAATTGCCGGTAGCGACCTAAATCACATACCGCTGGTATGTTTTAGTATAGAATTTACGTATAAATCCGGTTCCGAATTAAGGAGAGAGCGATGCCGATATACGGATACAGATGTAAGGGATGCGGTGAGAAATTCGAATCATTCCGCAGCATACATGAAAAAGACAACGATGTAGCCTGCCCGAAGTGCGGGCGAAAGCATCCACAGAGGGTTTTATCTTCGGTTTTCAGTTATAGTTCCTCCGGGAATCGGGGCAATCTGAGGTTTCCTACCTGAGGCTCGGGTTGTTGAAGTCGTCGGCTTCTACAGGAAATATTGGCAGGAGCAGCTGACATGCAAATGACAAGAAAGCTGGCATTACTGGCTTATAACAAATGTCGGCCGGAAACATGCGAAGACGGTATATGTGCCGCGGCTCAGGCCTGCCCTTCGAAGTTGCTCAAGCAGGCAGCCTATTTTTCTAGCCTCGAAATAACAGTACTGTACAATAGACAGAACCCCATCTTTTACCCGTTATCCCTCTTACCAAAAGTTTCAACATATTGTTAAGTAAATCTCATGGATATTTATTTGCTTTCACGAAATCGCTCCTAGAAAATGAATGATGATTTGATTTAGAATAGGAGCAATTGCAGTTATCATAACACACAACACTGAGTGTATTGTATGTAAGAGAGATGATTTGTGTGATACAGGACAAGATGGAGCATGTCGGGAACAAAGCCGCGACAGTATCGATAGTACACTTGCAGGAGATTCAAGAAGCAGTCGCCAAACTTATAAACGGAGGATAAATAATTATGATATACCTCGTCCGTCAGGGTCAAACCGATTGGAACTTATTCAAGAAGTTCAACGGTGTAACAGATACTTTGTTGAATCAAACAGGAATAGCGCAGGCAAAACTGCAAGCCGAAAACTTGAGGAGTGTTAGTTTTGATGCGTGTTTTTGCAGTCCCCAAAAACGAGCACGCCAAACCTGCGAAATTATCTACAAAGGACCGGTTGTGCTTGATGACCGGCTTGCCGAAATAGACTGTGGTGAGTTTGAGGGCACAGATGAAACCGCCGAAGCTTTCAAATTATTTTGGCAAGCAATAAGCAACGGAAGCAAAGGCACGGAAAGTTTCAAAGGATTTATAAATCGAAACTGCGCTTTTTGCGATATGATTATGGAAAATCACAAAGACAAAACTGTCTTAATCGTTACTCACAGTGCAAATGCACGGGTAATAGACTATTATTTCAATGGCAAGCCCAAGCACTATGATTTTAGTAAAAGTGTCATCAAAAACGGCGGATTGCTTACATTTGAAAATTCAAAAATCTAAAATTACGAGTTGTTCAGCACGGATAAGGCAATCGGTGTGCGGTTGTTCTATCGTAACGATTCGTTTGCGTTATGCGAACACAAACGCGCCGACTCTCTAACTGGTTGACCAGACGATAAACGGTTGTATTTTGTTTTCCCTAACACTGTGGGCTAGGTATTAGATTACGGACTAAATTACACGCCCTTTTAGTTTTTTATTTCCCAATTTGAAATTAAGTTCGAAAGTTTTGGTTCTGTGTATTGTTCAGTAGCGTCCCCTATACTGTACCCGGGCCGGAGCCGTCTGCCTGCCGCGCCTGCGGCGATTGTACGCGGGCCTGTCCTCAGCAGGCGATACGGATTAGTCAATTCCTGACCGGGTAGTGCCCAGAGTGCCCTTTTTAAAGGCCCGTTCGCATCTGAGTGATATCACCTCCCTATGTCCCCCTCTCACACAGGTTCATTTTCAATACTCGTCTCGTATGTGTGAAAGGGGGAAGAATAGAAAGAGGGGCTTCGCCCCTCTTAAACGCCCCATTATCTCAGTGGAACTATTCCCCTCTCTGGCCAGATGATGTATCCATTCCCTCGATAAATCAGGCTGGAGAGGGGGTCAGGGGGTGAGGTTATCAACGTCAGATGTAAATAGTGTTTTTTTATTTTCCGGTAACGGGATGTTTATAGTGATAGGGGACGTTATTCACATGGTACGGGTAGGGGTGGAAGGCGGAGGGAGGTTCGTCGGCATCGGGGAGTCCCATCCAGCCCATTAACGGCAGGTTCAGCCAGCCGTCCTCGACGGGTGTACAGAATGTATTATTCCAGTGGAGCTTGCTGAAAAGCCACTTCCCGTTTTCCTTGACGTACTTGTTTTCATAATAGCCATGCAGCCATTCCTGCCGCGCGAAAGCTCCGTAAGGCTTGGCTTCGCAGAGCCAGGTCTGCCACCTGCCATCAGCTTTGGTGCCGTCGGGCGAGACGTAGACCACGCCACCTATTTGCATTACGATAAACTGCATCCAGGCCGGCGATTGGCGGGGCTGGCCGCCCGCGTTGAACATGTCCCAGTAAATGCGCCGGATGCCTTTCTTGCCGTAGAAAACACCGTGGTCGGCTATCTCTACGGACTCCGTCTGTTCCTCAGAGAACAGGTCTACTATTTCCGCCCACATATTATTGTCGAAGTAATATCCGTATATCCTCTGTAAGTGCTCGATTTCCTGGATGTCCTCGGCGAGTTGTACCTGCTTTTCCAGTTCTTCAATATTCATCAGCATCACCTTAAAATTAATCAGTTATTAGCCGGTAACCGGGTGCTTAAAGGGATAGGGGACATGATAGCCGGAGGGGTAGGGGTGGTAAGCGGTAGCCGGGGAGTCGGCGTGGGGAAAGGGGGTGTCCGATAGCCTGGGCACCTTGAGGAAGCCCCTCTCGAACGATGTCCAGAAAGTGAGGTTCCAGTGAAACTTCTTAAAATACCAGTTACCGTTTTCCTTGACGTACACGTTGTCGTAAACGCCGAACTGCCACGTCTGCTTTTTCGTCCCGCCGAAGGGCCGGCACTCGAACGACGGCGTATACCAGCGTCCCGTGGCCGTCTTGCCGTCGGGGGCTATATCGATAACACCCTGCGACTGCATGACCTCGAAGAACATCCAGCCGGGGCGCTTCATGCCGAACATGCCGACGTACATCCGGTTGACGCCTTCTTTGCCGCGGAAGACACCGTGGTCGGTAATCTCCACCGATTCCGTGTTATCGGAAAAGAGGTCGATTACCTCCTGGTACATCCCGGTATCGAAGTAATACCCGTACATCTTTTGCAGATTTTCTATTTCCTGTATGTCTTCCAGCCGGATTACCTGCTTTTCCAGTTCTTCCAGATTCATGATTTTAACCTTTTCCTTTATTTGCCGGTAACGGGGTGTTTGAAATGCACCGGGAAGTGATAGCCGAAGGGATAGGGTCGCCAGGTGGTGGGTGGGGAGTCGGGGGGAACGTCCGGGCTGGGGCCGCTATGGCCGACAACCGGCGTCTTGAGCCAGCCGTCTTCGTAGGGCGTGCGGAAATTAAGGAAGAAATGGAGTTTTTTAATCATCCACTTCCCGTCCTCTTTCATATATTCGTTCTCGTAGATGCCGTGCGCCCAGAGCTGCCTTAGCTCTCCCTCGTGAAGTCCCAGCGTGGGCCGGGCTTCCACGAAGAAGCCGTACCAGCGTCCTTTAGCGCTCTTGCCGTCGGG
Source organism: uncultured Dehalococcoidaceae bacterium (assembly GCA_964453865.1). Taxonomy (GTDB): domain Bacteria; phylum Chloroflexota; class Dehalococcoidia; order Dehalococcoidales; family RBG-16-60-22; genus CAYVPT01. Next base: position 6,630 of record CAYVPT010000035.1, on the reverse strand, counting down.
GTCTACCGTGACCACGCCCTGAATCTGCATGCCGATGGACATGTAGCCCATCCGGGGCTTGGCGTCTTTGCCGCCCTTGAGGAGGTCGATGTAGTAACGCCTGACACCTGCCTTGCCCTTGTAGACACCGTAATCGCACTCCTCGACGGACTCGGCATTATCGCTGAAAAGGTCGACCACCTTTTCCCACTCCTCGTAGTCGCGGTAATAGCCGTAAATCCGCTGCAGTTTCTCTATCTGCTTGATGTCGTCCAGCCTCTGTATTCTTTTACCCAGTTCCTCCAGTGTAGCCATTGGAATCTCCTTTCTTTTTCATATTTGCCGGTGACGTTATTAAACATTAGTATTATGTAGATACTACGAAAACTGCCACCATTCTATAATGGTATGCGCACAATATCAAGTATTTATAAATGTTGAAATACTGGAATGCGTATGATGGCGGTATTATGAAATAGTGGAGATGAGATGTTGTGATATTTCCAAATAAAGCCTTATATACCGCTTCACACGGCAGGAATAATAGGTTAACATATATCCGGGGAGCGTATATTCGGATTTTGGCAAGGTAAAAATGATGAAGATACAATATCATGCTACTGCCGCGGATTTTCTATCTCATACGGAAAGATATCTGGTCCGGGATGAAGCCAGGTACGGGCTTATCCTGGGACTAGCAAAAGGACTGGTTGAAAACCCGCATAAATATGGCGAGACCGACCCGTGGTTTTATTCCGTGGGTACCGGGACTGACATTAACGCTGTTGCCATGAGGACGCCTCCCTATAATGTCCTGCTGGCGCATTTCTCAGGTGATATAAAGACTGTTGCCGAAAACCTTGTAACAGCCGTTTCAGAAAAATCGCAGGTGATTCCCGGGGTGGCCGGAGACAGGGAACTGGCCGACCTTTTTACGGAACGCTGGTGTAAAGCATTCGGTGTTTCGGTTAAGGATGAGATGGCACAGCGCATTTACCGGCTGGTAAGGGTTAATAATGTTCCCCTGGTCAAAGGCCGGTTCCGCCTGGCAACAGAAGAGGATACAGATTTGGCAAGAGAATGGACACACGCCTTTAGAACAGATACCATTGGTGAACGTGGCGAGGACTTGCCGGGACCCGATATCAAGCCACGAATCGCTATGGGGGAGATATTTTTCTGGGAAGACGGGCAACCGGTTTCCATGGCGATGAAAAGTCGCCCGACTGAAAAAGGTATGGCTGTCAGCTATGTCTACACACCGTCGGAGTTGAGGGGCAAAGGTTATGCCACATCTTGCGTGGCGGAGCTTTCCCGGCATATCCTGCAGAGCGGCTATGAGTTCTGTACGCTCTATGCGGACCTGGCGAACCCGACATCCAATTCTGTTTACATGAAGATCGGTTTCAAGGAAGTGTGTGATTCCGTGAAATATGCCTTCTCGATGCCGGATGAGCTGGAAGCGCCGGTATAAACCGATATTAGTGCCAGTCCTTTGATGCCGGGACTTTATCCAGACCGTTGAAGGACTCTACTTGGTTGATGACCACGTTACAGGTACCCTCGCGGCGGGTGAGATTTCCCCTGATGACAAGGAAAGCCGACCGGAAGGTATGTTCGTAGCGCTCGTAGGTCTTGCCGAAGACCATGCAGGGGATGTGCCCGAACTCGTCTTCCAGGGTGATGAATACCACCTTCCCGTGGGGTCGCTGGCGGCGGATGACCAGTCCGGCGGCCGTTACCGGGGCGCCGTCAGGCAGCTTTTCGATATCCTTACTGGTGTAGAAACCGCCGTTAAAGCGCGGGCGCAGCTTGGCCATGACGTGCCCGGTAGGGAAAAGGCTGAGGACGTTATACTCCTCTTTCATGCGGTCCCAGTCGGATGGGGCGGACAGCGCCACGATGTCCTGCTCCACAGGGAGGGGGAGGGGCAGTTGAGAGTTCACGGGGCGGTAGCGGAGGCCGATTTCCCACTTGACCTTACGACGGTTCGTCTCCAGGCTATCGAAGGCGCCGGCGCCGGCCAGGTTGAGGGCTACTTCTTCCAGCACGCCGGTGCGCTCCAGAAATTCCCCGATGCTTTTAAAGTCACCGTGTTTCGCCCGTCCTGCTTCGATGGCTTGAGCGGAGGCTTCTCCCAGTCCCGTAACGTTTAAAAACCCCAGGCGTATCGCCCCGCCTGAACGGTCATTCTGAGGGAGCACGTTCGCTTCGCTCAGTGTAAACTCCGCGACCGAAGAATCTCGGGGAGGGGCAGAAAGAAGATACCCCGCATCCCCTCCCCCGGATTCTTCGCTTCGCTCAGAATGACAATTATTAGTAGCTTCTATCGTGCACTTAGCGTTACTCTTATTGATATCCGGGTTCAACAACCGTATCCCGTGTCTTTTAGCGTCCTCTTTGAGTGTCTCCAGGTTGTAGAAGCCCATCGGCTGCTGGTTGAAAATAGCCACGAAGAACTCCAGCGGGTAGTAATACTTGAGCCAGGACGCCTGGTAAGCTGTCACCCCGAAGGCAAAGGCGTGCGACTCCGGGAACATATAGAGGCCGTTGAACTTTTTAAAGACTTTTTCAGCGGCTTCTTCAGGGACACCCCTTTCTGCCGCCCCGGCGAGGAATTTTCGGTGATACTGCTCGATTAGCTCTTCGTTATGCCGGCGCCCGAAGGCGCGGCGGAGGCGGTCGGCCTCGCTGGGGGCAAAGCCGGCGACGTCTATCGCCAGCTGGTTGACCTGGTCCTGGAAAAGCACCACGCCGAGAGTTCGCTCCAGGGCGCGCTGCTCCAGGGGGCAATCGTAAGTTACCGGCTTTCTCTTGCTGCGCCGGGCGAGGTAATCCTGCACGCCGTGGTTAACGCCTACGCCGGGCCGTACCGCGCCAACCTCATGGGCCATGTCAAGAAGATTTCTCGGCTTCAATCTCGTGATGTTCTGCATCTGGGCGGCCGATTCCACCTGAAAGATGCCGATGGTGTCTCCCTTGCAGAGCATATCGTAGACTTTAGCATCCTCGAAGTCGATGCGGGACATATCGATTCTTATACCGGTGCGGGCGTTGATAAGCTCGACGGCCTCCTGGAGTTGAGACAGGGCACCCAGCGCCAGGAAATCTATCTTGACGAAACCGGCGTCATCGATGCTGTCCTTGTCCCACTGGCATACGTAGCGTCCCTCGATAGCGCCACGCTGCACCGGCACGATATCGATGAGGGGGGTGGAGGAAAGAATCATGCCCCCGGGGTGCTGCCCGGCGTACCGGGGGAATCCGTCCAGCTCCGCGGCCAGCCTGATGAGGTCGCGCCAGACCGGGGCGTCTATTTTGTCCTTGAAATTGGGCATTCTCCCCATCTTCTTGCCGAGTTTTTTGGCGCTGCCCCAGTCCGACTGCTTGGCGAGGCGGTCGATCTCCGCTTCCGGCAGGCCTAAAGCTTTGCCCAAATCCCTGACCGCCCCCTTAATCTGGTAGGTGGCGATGGTACCGGTGAGGGCGGCGTGCTGCCAGCCCCATCTCTCGTGGGTACGCAGGATAAGCTCTTCCCGGATGCTGCGGGGAAAATCGAGGTCGATATCCGGCACGTTGGTCATGGTGTCGGCGGGGAGGAAACGCTCCAGCGAAAGGCTGTATTTAAGGGGGTCGATGTGTGACAGCCCGATGAGATAGCCCACCAGCAGAGCCACCGATGAACCTCGCCCTCTACCCGGCGGGTTCTCTTCCAGCGTGAGGGACGGGTCGCTCAGGCCCAGGTCTATCATCACCTCGCGTCCCAGCTTGATGACCTCGTGGTACATGAGCAGGAAGCCGGCCAGGCTGTACTTTTTAATCAGTCGAAATTCCTGGTCGAGTCGTTCTTGTACCGGCGGGGTGATAGTGCCGTAGCGCCGCACCGCCGCATCGTGGCAGAGCTTTTCCAGGTAGCTTTGAGGAGTATGCCCTTCCGGGGCTGGATAGTCCGGGAAGATATAGCTGAGGTCTCTGGTTAAATCAAGGGTGCACCGTTCGGCGATATCCAGGGTATTCTTCAGGGCTTCCGGGCAATCGCGGAAAATCCCTGTCAGTTCGTCTATCGACCGCAGGTAATACCCGGAGTTAGGTCTTCTCTCTCTATGTGTCTCCTCCAGGTTTTTACAGTTCTTCACCGCCACCAGGCAGTCCTGCAGCTGGTATCTTTCCCTGACGTGGTAGTGGACGTTGCCCGTCGCCGCCACCCGGGCGCCGGTCTCGCCGGCCAGTTTCAGCAGGGCGATGTTGCGTGCCGTATCCCCGAAGGCCAGGTTCTGCTGGAGCTCGATATAGTAGTTGTCCGTCCCGAACCAGTCGAGGTACCGCTTTACCAGTCTTTTCGCTTCGGGAAGGCGTGACTTTGCCACCAGCTGTGCCAGCTCTCCGCGGGGACAGCCGGATAGGGCAATCAACCCGGCGGCGTGTTCGGGAATGAGTTCGGGGGGCAGGGCGGGGTCGTTACGTTCGCCGGAGGCATGGGCGGCGGTGATAAGACGGCAGAGGTTGCCGTAACCCCGGCGGTCTTTAGCCAGCAGGGTAAGGTGATAGCCGCCTTTCAGCGTCACCTCGGCGCCGATGATTTCCTTTATATCCAGGGAGCGGGCGAGCTGGGCAAAGCGCATGGCGCCGCAGAGGTTATCGTGGTCGGTAACGGCCAGGGCGCGGTAGCCTAATTCTTTGGCGCGCAGCATCAGCTCCTCCAGCGACGATGCGCCGTCGTGGAAAGAGTAGTAGCTGTGGCAATGGAGTTCGGCGTAGGACATAGTGAATAACCAAGTAACAAGTACCAAACAAATCCCAATATTCAATAATCAAACGGTCTGTCATTCTGGCGCCGGCCAGAATCCACTTCCCATTTACCCCTCCCCTGGATTCCAGCTTTCGCTGGAATGACGAAGTGTCATTCTGAGAAGTCCCGATGACATCGGGGCGATGTGAGAATCCGTTTTGTCTTGAAAGATATTCTCACGAACACTGCGTGCCCTCAGAATGACAGATTGCTTAATAGTCCTGCTGGTACCATTCCCCGGTAACTAGGTCTTTATAGAGCACCATACGCTGCCCGGAGGCGAGCAGGACATTATAGTAGCATCGTGAGACCGGTTCAGTGCGCCACCACTCGTCGTCGATACGCCATGTATCCTCGATGGAGATGACGGCCTGCCGGCGCTTCAGCCTGACGGCAATCGGAAGACCGGAGGCGTCTTCTTCTACCTTTAACGCTTCCGGCGTGTTTACCGGTTTGTAGGTGTCAGCGCGTAGCGTCTTTCCGGTATCCGGGACCACGGCTCAACCTCCTTGACGGTGTATACCTGCGGGTTGCCCAGCTTGAGTTCCAGCTGCTTGATGTCTTCCGCCAGGTGTTCTTTAGCCCTGACCTCGGAGAAAAGGTTTTTCTGGCGTCCGCGCGGATAGCCCAGGGCGGTGACGTGAAGTCCCACCTGCTCGACCGGGCCGGGCTGGGGATAGTCCTCCAGGACGCGCTTGATGCGGGAAATCGCGCTCCTCACGTCCATGGCGGGCTCTTTGAAGTTGATATTCCGCTTCCAGTCCTCCGCGTTCCAGGTTCGGGTCCACAGGGTAAGGCCGCGGATGCCCCTGCCTTTAAGAGCATTACCGGACAGGAGCTTGGCCAGCAGCGATTCCAGAGAGACCAGTATGGCATCCAGGGAGACGGTGACCGAAGGCAGGGTGGCGCTCTCCTCGATGGATTCCTCCATGAAGCGCGGGTACAGTGGCGTAGTATCGATGCCGCCGGCGAGTTCCCAGATTCTTTTACCCTCCGGGCCGAACTGGGACTGGAAGGGGCCGGGGGGCAGGGCGGCTATCTGCCCGAGGGTATTCAGGCCGAAGTCGCTCAGGCGACTCCGGCTTCTTATCGATACCGGCAGGACGTTGCCGGGCAGGTCTCCCAGGAAAGGGGCGAAATCGCCGGTTAATACCCGGTGCCCGCCGGGAGGACAGCGGCGGGCAGCCAGATACGCCAGGAACTTATTCCCGGCTATTCCCATCCGGGGTGATAGAGTCTCCGGTACGGCCTCCCGTACAGCGTCGGTAATGGCGCTATCGTCCGGGTAGATGAGATGGAGACCGTCCACGCCGATATAGGCGCACCCCGGTTCGGCGTCTTCGACCAGCGGGCTGACGTTTTCCAGCGCATCCAGTATCCCGCTCCAGACAGACCGGTAGTCGGGCATATCCGCCTGAATCAGCTCGGCGTCACCGTAGCGTGCCAGGGCCTGCGGCAGGGGCATACCAGGCTGCAGCCCTTCGAGGTCGGGCGAATACTCCAGTACCAGCCTCTGCGAGCCTTCCGTGTAGGTAATTATAGCCGGTCGGCCGGCAATATCCGGATGCCTCCGGAGCTCGCAGCTCCAGGCGAAATGCGGTAACAGAACACAAAGTAATCTCATGATTCACCCCGATAAGAATATTATAATAGAACAAATGTTCTTTTGTCAAGACCCCGGGGCTGGTAACTTGATAAGTACGGGCTTTTTAAGTATAAATAGTAATACAGTTATCGGTTAATAGTACAACCCCCCTTCCCCGAAACTGCAAACTGACGATTGACTGCTAAATACCTAGGAGGAAATGAGATGGCGCTGGAAGATTTTCGGGAAGACATGGAGATGGGTAACAAGTGCAGCA
>CAYVPT010000034.1:0-12180 GCA_964453865.1 uncultured Dehalococcoidaceae bacterium | reverse complement strand
ATACGCAAGTTCGGCATCTGCCGGATATGTTTCCGGAAACTGGCGCTGGAAGCCCAGCTTCCGGGAGTAAGAAAATCAAGCTGGTAAGCTGAAAAAGGAATATTTTAGGTATGATTGTTACCGACCCTATCGCTGATATGTTGACCCGGATACGGAACGCCCTCATGGTAAGGCATGATAGCGTCCTCGTACCTGCCTCCAAGATGAAACTCGCCATCGCCCGGATTCTCAAGGAGGAGGGCTTTATCACGGATTACGAGGTAGTACGCGGCAAACCCCACCGGACTATCAAGATTCAACTCCGGTATCTCGAGGATAACAAGCCGGTTATCGCAGGACTTAAACGCGTCAGTAAACCGGGCCTGAGGGTATATGTGCAAAAGAGGGAGATACCACGCGTGTACGGCGGACTGGGTATTTCCATTCTTTCCACATCCAAAGGCGTCAGAACCGGGCAGGATGCCTGGCGCCAGGGGTCCGGCGGTGAAGTATTATGTTATATATGGTAGACAATATCTGGAGTCGTTTTTATGTCTAGAATAGGAAAAATGCCGATACCGGTACCTTCGGGAGTGATGGTGGATATCAAAGGTGAGAACATCACCGTCAAAGGCCCTAAAGGTGAGTTGAGCCGCTCCGTACCCGCGGAAATGCTCGTTAAGTTGGAAGACGGTGTAATGACGGTATCCCGGCCCAGTGATAGCGGGAAGCACCGCGCCTACCACGGCATGACGCGGAGTATTATAGCTAATATGGTGGAAGGCGTATCCAAAGGATTTGAAAAGACGCTGGATATTGTCGGGGTGGGCTATCGCGCCGAGAAAACCGGCGAAAAACTCGTCTTCCGCATCGGCTATTCGCATCCGGTGGAAGTAGAGCCACTGCCCGGTATCACCCTCGCTATGGAGGGCAATAACCGGATTAAAGTCAGCGGCATTAATAAAGAAGTCGTCGGCGAAATGGCCGCGAATATACGGGCGATACGCCCTCCCGATGCATATAAAGGCAAAGGTATCAGATATACCGGCGAGTACGTACGGATAAAACCGGGTAAAGCCGGGAAAGTTGTTGGCGGGACGGGATAATGAGTAATACCAGTACCAGGGAAGCACGCACCAGGAGACATTACCGGGTCAGGCAGAAGATCAGCGGTACCGCTGACCGACCCCGGCTGTGTGTTTTCCGCAGTCTTAACCATATTTATGCCCAGGTTATTGACGATTCACGCGGTCATACCCTGGTCAGCGCCTCAACTCTGGACGGCGAGATTTCCGGCGATTCCAAAGGGAAATCGAAGACCGGCCGGGCCGAAATGGTCGGTGCCTTGCTGGCTAAACGCGCCAAAGAAAAGAAGATAAAGCAGGTATCCTTTGACCGCGACGGTTTTAAATATCACGGCCGCATTAAATCATTGGCTGAAGCCGCCCGGAAGGGTGGACTTAAGTTCTAAGAGAGGACATGGCAGCTCTAATGAAGGAACCATTAAGTAAAATTGACCCGGTTGATTTGAACCTGAATGACAAGCTCATCACGGTCAACCGCGTTGCCAAGGTTATGAAAGGCGGCAAACGCCTTCGTTTCAGCGCCCTGGTAGTTACCGGCGATGGCGAGGGACATGTCGGCGTGGGTATCGGTAAGGCCAACGAAGTACCAGCGGCCATCAGTAAAGGCGGCGCTCAGGCCAGGAAAAACCTGATAAAGGTGCCTTTAACCGCTAATACCATCCCCCATGAAATCACCGTAAGTTTCGGGGCCGCCAGAGTACTCCTGAAACCGGCTGTGCCGGGCACCGGCGTTATCGCCGGCGGCAGTATCCGGGCTGTCCTGGAAGCCTGTGGCGTTAAAGATATACTGACGAAATCACTCGGCACCGCCAACCACATTAACGTTGCCAAGGCCACCCTGCTGGCTCTGAAACAACTCAGAGTACCGCAGGACGAAATCGCTAAACGTAAGGCGACGGCCGGCACCGAAACCGGGGAGGCCGCCGGTGACTAAGCTGCGCATCACCTGGATAAAAAGCGCTATCGGCTACGAATCAAGCCAGAGGGAAACCATCAGGTCGCTGGGTTTTCACCGGCTTAACCAGAGCGTTGTCCATGAAGATACGAACTCCGTTCGGGGTATGATTAACAAGGTGAGACACCTGGTTAAAGTGGAGGAAGAGATTGGTCAAACAGAATAATATCGCCCCGGCGCCGGGCTCCCGGCGTGCTGCCAAACGGGTTGGTCACGGTGACGGCAGCGGGCACGGCACCTATTCCGGCCGGGGTTGTAAAGGCCAGAAATCACGGGCCGGTAACAGAAAAATGCGTCCCGGCTTCGAAGGCGGGCAGTTACCCTTAATCAAACGCCTGCCCCGGAAGCGCGGTTTTACCAACATCTTCCGTAAGGAATACAGTCGCGTTAATATCGGCGCGTTGAACGTCTTCGGTTCCGGCAGCGAGGTAACCCCGGAGAAAATGATGGCATCTGGTATTATCAAATCATTACAAAACCCGGTTAAAGTCCTGGCCGATGGTGATATCAAATATGCCCTCACGGTTAAGGCGCATAAATTCTCGGCATCTGCCCGGGCCAAGATAGAGGCAGCCGGCGGCACGGTTGAGGAGGTGGAGCATGCGGCAAAGGCCAAGTAGACCCAGGCTGCTGCAGGCTATGATTGATGCCTTCAGCCTGCCCGACCTCAGGCGCCGCATCCTGATTACCGTCTTAATCCTGGTAATTTTCCGGTTCGTCGCCCATGTGCCCCTGCCCGGCGTTAACCCGCAGGCGCTTGGGGATCTATTTGAGAGTAATGCCCTGCTGGGCATGCTCGATATGTTCAGCGGCGGCGCCATGAGGCAGTTCAGCGTGGCTTCCATGGGCGTTTATCCTTATATTACGGCTTCGATTATCATGATACTTATGGTACCGATTATCCCGCGCCTGCAGGCCCTCTCGCAGGAAGGGGAAGCCGGCCGGAACAAGATTAATTTGATAACCCACTGGCTGATGGTGCCCCTGGCCGGTCTCTCCGGCTACGGGCAGCTGGTATTACTGCAGCGCGCCGGCGCGGTCAGCGCCAGCGACAACCTCGCCACGGCCACCATCGTATTATCGTTGATTGCCGGTACCGTCTTCCTGGTCTGGCTGGGAGAGCTGATAACCGAATACGGCATCGGTAACGGCATATCTATTATCATCTTCGGCGGCATTGTGGCCGGCTACCCGAATCTCATCCAGCAGGGCTTCCTGGCCAAGGGTAATCCCATGGGACTGTTTATATATATTATTATCGCCCTGGCTACGATCGTCCTGATTGTTATCTTTACCGAGGCGCACCGCCGCATACCGGTACAGTATGCCCGCAGCGTTTTCCGCGGCGGCCGCATGTACCGGCAGTCCGGGACGACCCACATACCCATGAGGGTCAACAGCTCCGGCATGATACCCCTCATCTTCGCCATGTCCGTCGTGCTTTTCCCGGGCATCGTCGCCAGTTATTTCGATAGAGGCGGGGGATTCGCCCACGAAATCGTACGCTGGTTCAACCCCAATACCGCCCTGCCCGCGGGTGCGTTCTACTGGCTCTTCTATTTCGTTCTGGCTATTGGCTTTACCTTCTTTTACACCCTCGTTACCTACCAGCAGCAGGACCTGCCCGGCACGTTACAGAAACAGGGAGGTTTCATACCCGGGATAAGGCCCGGGAAAAACACCGCCTCTTATCTCAGCGGCGTCATCAACCGGATAACGTGGGCCGGGGCGTTGTTTCTCGCCTTCGTGGCGGTCATGCCTTTCCTGGCGCGTACCGTAACCAACGTCCAGCAGATACAGCTGTCCAGCCTGGGTATGCTTATTGTGGTCGGCGTGATCCTGGATACGATGAAACAGCTGGAGGCGCAGCTGGTCATGCGGCGCTACGAAGGCTTTATTAAATAGGAGTAAAGGTGTATATTATTCTTCTGGGAGCCCCCGGCGCGGGGAAAGGTACTCAGGCCGTCATGATGGCCGAAAAGCTGAAGCTGGTGCAGGTAGCCTCCGGCGACCTGTTCCGGCAGGCGCTGGCGCAGCAAACAGACCTCGGTAAAAAGGCCAAGGTCTATATGGACAAGGGACAGCTGGTCCCCGATGATATAACCATACAGATGGTCCTCGAAAGGCTGGCGGCGCCCGACTGTGAAAACGGGGCAATACTCGATGGCTTTCCCAGGAATATCCAGCAGGCCAAGGCCCTGGATAAAGCCCTGGAGCAGCAATCGAAAGCCATCGATAAAGTTGTCTATATAAAAGTATCGGAGGGAGAGCTATTAAAGAGACTAAGCGGACGCTGGATTTGCCGCGGCTGCCAGGCGCCCTATCATGAGGTAGACAATCCCCCGAAGGTGAAGGGAAAGTGCGACCGCTGCGGCGGCGAGCTTTACCAGCGCGCCGATGATAACGTCGAGACGGTGAAAAAGCGATTGGAGGTGTATTTCGCCGAGACATCCCCTCTCATCGACTACTTTAAAAAGGCGGGCAAGCTGCTGGAGATAAACGGCGAAGGCAGCACAGCCGTGGTAAACCAGAGAATTATCGACGCCCTGCGGCAGAAGGATAGCACCGGTGGGTATTGAAATAAAGTCCGAAAGAGAAATCGCCACCATGCGTCAGGCAGGTCACATCGTCGGTGAGGTACTGAGAATATTGAGCGAGCGGGTTAAACCGGGTATGAAAACAAAGGAACTGGATATTATAGCTGAGAGAGAAGTGAAAAAACGGGGAGCCGAGTCTTCGTTCAAGGGCTACCACGGCTACCCGGCAACTGTCTGCGTGTCTATAAATGACGAGATAGTCCACGGGATTCCGGGGGACAGGGTCCTGAAAGAGGGTGATGTGGTCTCGCTGGATTTCGGCGCTATTTATGAAGGCTTACAGGGTGATGCTGCCGTAACCGTACCCGTCGGAGAGGTAAATTCGACGGCAAAGAAACTTATAGAAACAACTCGCGGTGCCCTGGAAAGCGGTATCGCCGCCGCCCGTGACGGGGCCAGGCTGGGGGATATTTCCGCGGCTATTCAGAGCTACGCCGAGTCGAGGGGTTATTTGGTGGTTCGAGAGTATACCGGGCACGGCATCGGCCGCAAAATGCACGAAGACCCGCAGATACCCAACTGTACCGAGTCGCCCTACGGACTGCAGCCGGGAACGGGTCCGGTGCTGAAAAAAGGCATGACGCTGGCCCTCGAACCTATGTTGAACATCGGAGGCTGGCAGACACGCGTCGCCGGTGACCGCTGGACGGTACTCACCGCCGACGGCAGCCTTTCGGCTCATTTTGAACATACCATCGCTATTGATAATACGAAACCGGAGGTGTTGACCAGGGGAGCTTATGGCTAAAAAAGAAGCCATAGAAGTTGAGGGAACCGTTATCGAGGCGCTGCCCAATGCCATGTTCCGCGTCAAACTCCCTAACGGACATGAGGTGCTGGCTCATATTTCGGGCAAGATAAGAATGCATTATATCAGGGTCTTGCCCGGCGACAAAGTATTGATAGAGCTATCGCCTTATGACCTGAAACGTGGTAGAATTACCTACCGGCTTAAATAACGAAAACAGTGTATAATTGAATATGTCAGCCAAGAGAATACTGGTTCTCTCTCCCCTCGTGGGAGAGAGTTAGAGTGAGGGGGAAACAAGCCTTTCACCCTCACCCTGCCCTCTCCCGTCAAGGGAGAGGGGATATAATGGAGTACAATTAAAATGAAAGTTAGAGCTTCGGTAAAAGTAAGATGTGAAAAATGCCGGGTGGTGCGGCGGCGGGGAGTGGTCAGGATTATCTGCACCAACCCCAAGCATAAGCAAAGGCAGGGCTAACACATTGTGTCGTTCTGAAAGAGCGTAGCGACTGAAGAATCTCGGGGTGGTGCGGTCTAAGCCCCTCCCCAGAACCGAGATCCTTCGCTTCGCTCAGGATGACCTAAAGAAAACGAACAAGGAGTAAGTAAATGCCACGTGTCGCGGGAATAGATATACCGGTTAATAAACAGGCATGGGTCTCGCTGCAGTATATTTACGGCATCGGCGCTGCCCAGAGCTATAAGATACTTGACCAGGCGCAAATAGCCCCGGACGTTAAAGTAAAAGACCTCACCGAAGAAGAGGTCAACAAACTACGGGAAATTATCGACAAACAGATCCGGGTAGAAGGTGAACTCAGGAAAGAGATAAATACCAATATCAAGCGCCTGACAGAAATCGGGAGCTACCGCGGGCTCAGGCACCGCCACGGACTGCCGACCAGAGGCCAGCGTACGCGGACCAACGCCCGTACCAAACGCGGCACCCGCAAGACGGTCGCCGGCCGTGGCCAGAAGCGCGGCATGTCCAAGAAATAAAATTGCCGCTTAGTAAAGACTGCCGCGAGGGCGGCAGGGTGGGAAAAGATAAGATAGAATAAAAACAGATGTGGGGCAGCGGGGTGGAAGATATAGTACAGCAACAAAAGGAACAAAGAGGAGAAGAGGTTGCCACAGAAAAAGAAAACCAAAACCAGGCGACGCGAACGTAAAGCGGTACCTACGGGCAAGGCTTACATTCAGTCCACCTTTAACAACACTATTGTAACCCTTACCGATCCGGAGGGAAACGCTTTAGCCTGGGGCAGCTCCGGCACGGCGGGCTTCAAAGGCTCCCGCAAGGGTACGCCTTACGCCGCCCAGATGGCCGCCCGTGATGCCGCCCGCAAAGCCATGGTGCACGGCTTACGCCAGGTAGATGTTTATATCAAGGGACCTGGCAGCGGCCGCGAGGCCGCCATACGTTCGCTGCAGGGTTCGGGACTTTATATTACCGGCATCAGGGATGTCACGCGCATACCGCACGCCGGTTGCCGCCCTCCTAAAAGGCGGAGGGTCTAATATAACGCTGTCATTCTAAGGAGCTAATCGACGAAGAATCTCGGGGTGGGACAGTGTTACTAGAATAAAAAGGATAAAGGATTATGGCAAGATACACAGGAGCAGTCTGTCGTTTATGCCGGCGCAACGGTGAAAAGCTCTTGCTCAAGGGCGCCCGTTGTTTCACACCGAAATGCGCCGTTGATAAAAGGCCGAAACCACCCGGACAGGGCACCAGCCGCCGTCGCCGCCGGTTCTCCGACCGCGCTCTGCAGCTCCGCGAGAAGCAGAAGGCGCGCTATACCTATGGCACTCTGGAAAAGCAGTTTAAAAAGACCTTCCGGCAGGCGGAGAAACAGACCGGTATCACCGGCGAAAATCTCCTGGTCTTACTGGAGAGACGGCTGGATAACGTGGTTTATCGTCTGGGCTTCGCTGATTCCCGCGCTCAGGCACGCCAGCTGGTGCGTCACGGACACATCCTGCTCAACGGAGTCAAAACCAATATACCTTCCGCCCTGGTTAAAGAAGGCAATACTATTAGCTGGCGGGAGGGCAGCCAGAAATCAGAATATTATAAGCAGCTCGTTGAGGACATCGAGTCCAAGACCGTCCTCAACTGGCTCAGCCTGGACAAGCAAACCCTGACCGGGCAGATAATATCCTTACCGACACCGGACGAAGTCGACGCCAGGTTCGACGGTAAGGCGGTAATCGAGTACTACTCGCGGTAACGCAACTAAAAGGAGGTAGTTCATTGAGTGGACTATTAGTCCCTAAAATCGAATGTACCGAACAGGCCGAGAACTTCGGGCGATTCGTTGCCGAACCGCTGGAGAAGGGCTTTGGCATTACTCTGGGGAACTCTCTGCGTCGCGTCCTCCTCGGCTATCTTCCCGGGGCAGCGGTAACTCAGGTGAGGATTGAGGGCGTCCAGCATGAGTTCACGGTTATCCCCAATACCAAGGAAGATGTCATGGAGTTCCTCCTCAATCTGAAAGAGCTCAGGCTGAAACCGCTCTCGGAACGCAACGGAATGCTGGTACTGGAAGTGGATAAAGAGGGTCCTGTTTACGCCTCGGATATCAAGCCTTCGGCCGATTTTGAGATTGCTAACCCGGAACTCTGTCTCATTACCGTCACCAGCCCTGACGCCAAGCTCTACGTGGAAATGGACGTAGAAGTGGGTACCGGCTTCAGGAGCGCCGAGTCGACCGATAATACCCTGGTAGGCACTATACCGGTCGATGCCATTTTCACACCGATACGCAAGGTGAATTATACCGTCGAACCCACCCACCTCGGGCGGGAGACCAGCCGCGAGCGACTCTGCCTGGATATATGGACGGATGGAACCATAGCGCCGGTGGATGCCGTCAGTGAGGCCGGCAGTCTATTAATCGAGCAGTTTACTCCCTTCGTTGAATACGTCAGGATTTCCCAGATGAAAGCCGAGGAACGGCTTATCCGCCTGTCCATCCCCGATGAAAAATACAATATGCCCGTAGAGCAGCTGGACCTCTCGGTACGCACTATGAACTGCCTGAGACGGAGCAACATTGCTACTGTCGGCGAGCTTATCGGCAAGGGAGCCAAAGAATTGATGAAGCTGCGTAACTTCGGGCAGAAGTCCTACCTGGAAATCGAAGACCGTCTCGCCGCCATAGGGCTATCCCTCAATCCTAAATCCGAAGAAGAAACCGAAACCGGAGAGGCAGCGGCGGAAGAACCCGGCCTGGATAGCCAGGATACAGAGACAGCGGCGGCAGATACGGAAATTTCCTTAAAAGACTTGAAAGACCTGAAAGATATATTAGGTGAAAGCAGTCCACCTGATGAATAAGAACCATTACACGGAGAACCACGACCATGAGGCATAATATTGCTGGCAGAAGGCTGAGTCGGAGTTCCAGTCACCGGCGGGCACTATACCGGAATCTGGTCACCGACCTGCTGAGATATGAGAAAATCGTCACCACCGAGGCCAAAGCCAAAGAAGTACGCGGTATGGCTGAGAAGATGATAACCCTGGGTAAAAAAAGCGGGCTTCACGCCTACCGCCAGGCTCTATCGTTCATCACCGATACCAAGGTTACCGAGAAGGTTTTTTCCGAACTGGGGCCGAGATATAAAGAACGGCCGGGCGGTTATACCCGCATCGTTAAGCTGGAGCCGAGACTCGGTGATGGTGCGCCGATGGCCCAACTGGAGCTGGTAAAGTAGTTCTTCCGACACATTTAGTTATATGTCATTCCAGCGAAAGCTGGAATCCAGAGGGGAGAAAAGGGGGAGTGGATTCTGGCCTGCGCCAGAATGACATTTTTAAAAAACCTCGATGACCGTACGGGTCGGTTTGAGGGTGATAATGGCCGCAGACCGGACAACCGGCGCCAGGATAATATTAGTCATAGAATACAACGGCGCTAATTACCACGGCTCCCAGTGGCAGGCAAATGCGCCGACAATTCAGGGAGAGATAGAAAAAGCGTTGAAAATGCTTACCGGAGAAAAAATACGGATTAAAATAGCCGGCCGTACCGATGCCGGCGTGCATGCCCGCGGGCAGGTGGCTGCCTTCGATACGGCTTCTCCGCTGCCTTTACAGGCGTTTATCGACGGCTTGAACCACTATCTGCCGCAGGATATTGCCGTGAAAAAGGCCTATCGCGCCGATGACAGCTTTGACGTCCGGCGTCAAGCTGTCAGCCGGGAGTATAAATATTATATTTTGAATAGCCCGACGCGTTCACCGCTGCGCGACCGTTTCGCCTGCCGGATTGATGGCAACCTGGATATAGAGGCGATGAACCGTGCCTGTCAGGCGCTTATCGGCCGGCATGACTTCGCCTCTTTTGTCACCAGCGCTAATACCACCCGGCAAAAGCGTACGGTGCGGGATGTGTACAAAGCGGAAATAACGCGGGATAGTGATTTGATTGTTTTCGAGATGGTCGCCAGCTCGTTTTTATCCCATCAGGTGCGCAATACCATCGGCTCGCTAATCAAGGTGGGACAGGGCAAGATGACCGTCGACGAGTTTTACGGCATGGTGACCGCCGCGACACCCGGTCTGGCCGGGCCGATGGCTCCGCCGGAAGGACTCTGCCTGGTGCGGGTGAACTATCCGGTTGACTTTGAGGGAGATGCATCATGAAAACCTATACCGCCCGACCGGCAGATATTAAACGAGAGCATCACGTTATTGATGCCGCCGATAAGACCCTGGGACGGCTTTCCATCCAGATAGCCCGTCTGCTCATGGGTAAGCATAAGCCCATGTACACTCCCACCCAGGATACCGGCGATTTTGTGGTGGTTATCAATGCCGCCAGGGTCCGCGTTACCGGCAGGAAAGCCCAGCAGAAGGTCTATCACCGCCATTCCAATTACCCCGGCGGTCTGAAAAGCATTACACTGGAAAAAATGATGCAGCAGTTCCCGACGCGGGCTATCGAGTACGCCGTCAAGGGGATGCTTCCCCACACACGTATGGGCGCGCGGATGTATAAGAAACTCCGGGTCTATGCCGGGGATACTTATCCCAACGCGCCGAAAACCAAAACTGAAAAACCTGAGAAAGCAAAATAAGGGGATTGGGTAGATATGGATAAACAGAGCTATTTTCACGGCACGGGCCGCCGCAAGACAGCCGTAGCGCAGGTTAGGCTGATGACGGGTAACGGTGCCATCATCGTTAACGGCACGCCGATGGAAGAACGTTTCCCCTCCCTGGAGCACCAGCGCGTCATCAACCAGCCGTTTCTCGCCACCGAAAGCACCGGCAAGTACAATGCGGTCATTAAGGTACTGGGCGGCGGTGTTACCGGACAGAGCGCCGCTATCGCTCACGGTATCTCCCGCGCTCTGGTACGCGCCGACGAACGTTACAAGCCGGTCCTGCGCCAGAGCGGACTGCTGACTCGTGACGCCCGCGAAAAAGAGCGCAAGAAACCCGGACTCAGGAGGGCCCGCAAAGCGCCGCAGTACACCAAGCGTTAGAAGAATACCTCAGTAAATATTAAGCGCCGGATTTTCACTGATACCTTCAGGAGTCCGGCGCTTTTTATTTTCCTTTAATATTGTCATTCCCGCGTAGGCGGGAATCCAGCCCTACCCTTTCTCCAACTTCTCCTTGAGGTAGCTGATGACCTTCACCGGGGACGGGTCCACGCCGTAAAGAATGGCCAGGTAATAGCTGGCAAAGTCCCCCGTCATCACCAGGCTCATCATCTGTGCCAGCAGGCTCTTGCCCTGGCTGTCCACGTACTCGTAAGCCACCCCGGCCTGTTTTAAAAGCTCGCAGGTGACATCGTAACGTAATTTAATCCTCTGGATAAAGGTCGGCGACCTCAGCAATATGACTCTTATCTTGGATGCTATCTCTTTGGGCATCGGATAGCCCACGGTGGCATTGTGGTTGAGCTCCGGGAAGACCTCGTAAAAACCCCAGGCCTTGCTGTTCTCGTTAATCTGCGTCTTCCAGCGGTGCGCCGCCTCTGCGGCGATGCCCGCTCCGTAGACCACCGGCAGGTAGCCGTAAAGTCTCTGGGCTAATTGCTTGGCGGGATTCGACTTCACCGGCGATTTCTCATCGAGTTTTACTGACATACTTTCCAACAGCTTTACCGTCTCCGCTACATCCTCCGACTTATCCTTAATAAATCCGAGTTTTTGGAGAACGCACAGGGTGGGGAGGAAACTAAAGCCGAGGGCGGCGCGGGGCTGGGCTTCATATTCGATTTTAAAAACGGGGATGTTTTTGCCCTGGGTCATCTTCTCCAGTTTGCCGCCGGTGGTCATGGCTATCTTTTTAGCGCCGGTCTTCAACGCCAGCTCAAAGCCGGACAGCGTTTCCTCGGTATTGCCGGAATAACTCGACCCTATCAACAGCGTTTTTTCGTCGATATAAGCGGGCAGACCGTAATCGCGGTGGACGATAACCGGGATTTTAGCTTCCGTTTGCACCAGGCTTTTCACCAGGTCGCCCCCTATCGCCGAGCCGCCCATGCCCAGGATTACCACTTTATTGATGTCTTTATAACTGGCGAGTAATTTTAGTTCTAATGCTGCCTGCCAGGCCTTTTTACACTGCATCGGCAGCTCTTTGATGCGCTCCAGCATTCTGTCGGGGTCATTTTTCGCATAAATCTTAATATCGTCGAGATTTACATTAGTCATCTGCCTCACCCCCGGTTTTTCTTTTTAGTGGAAATTAATTATTAGTGGTAACCCATCCCCCTGACCCCCTTCCCTTGGGTATTGCTGCAGGGAAGGGGGAATATTATTCGAAGGGGCTTCGCCCCTTCTAGCTTCCCC